>DATIRX010000111.1:0-9833 GCA_035469225.1 Bryobacteraceae bacterium | reverse complement strand
TGGCTTCCCCAAACTCGCGTAGCGTCTGGAGGTGTCCCGAGATCGCTTCGCGAACGTCCAAGTCCGTTTCCTCCAAGGTCTTCCCGGTGCTCACGCATCCTGGCAGATCGGGAACATATGCTGCCCAGTTCGTCTTCGCCTGCTCGAAAATGACGGCGTATTTTCGGTTCATTGCTTCGCCTCCAGACCAGCGGCTTTGAGGATTGACTTCATGGTTCCCTTAGGCAGCTCGTCGCCCGGATGTCCCGGAATCGTGACCACGTTGGGCTTCCACGCATGCTTATAGTGGCGGTGGCTGCTCGTTGCCCGAACATGCCGCCAACCATCCGATTCAACCAGCCGGATCACATCTCGAACCTTCACCAGCCTATATTCTAAGCTCAGGTGCGCTCCCGCTGGTGGGGTCAGACTGTTCGCGAAGTCGGCATTCCCCTTCTTTCAACCCCTTCCGCCTTACTGCCCCGCCCCCGCCCCGCCAGACCCCAAACCTAGAATCGGAACCCGATCCCCAGCATCGTGTTCACGGAACGCTTCGCCGAAAACCACCCAAAATGCTCGACCCTCTGGTTTCAATGCCTTCCCGGGTTCGTTTTGTCGCGGCGATTTCCTATCCGCTAAGATAGAAGCAGTGACCCCCCAAGATCCCACGGAACCTTCCCTGCCCTTGAGCTCGGGTACCGTTTCCGAAGTCCCTGTTTCCGAAGGCGTTCCGTCCAATGGCATTCCTGCCACCGAACCTGCGGCCGCAGTAGTCGATCCGCATGACGACCCCCAATACGAGCGCCCTCGCAGCACCCTGGCCGAATGGACCATCACCGTCCTCCTGCTGCTGTTTCTGACCACCACGCTGGTGCAAGCGTATGTCATTCCGACCGGATCCATGGAAGACACGCTGCTCATCGGCGACCACCTGCTGGTGGATAAGCTGGCCTTCGCGCCGGCCGGCCCCGTCAGTAAATATCTCCTGCCCTACACCGATGTGAAACGCGGCGATATTATCGTGTTCCGCTACCCGGTCGATATCAGCCAGACGTTCGTAAAGCGCTGCATCGGCGTTCCCGGCGACCGCATCCGCGTCATCAACAAACAGGTCTATCTGAACGGCGTCCGCCTGGATGAACCCTACACCTATCACAAGTCGGATTACATCGATTCCTATCGCGACAATTTCCCCGGCGAGCCCAACGTCTCGGTGGACCGCCGCGCCTCCGACATGCTCCTGAACCACGTCGTCAATGGCGAAGTGGTGGTTCCCCAGAATTCGTACTTTGCCATGGGCGACAACCGCGATTCGTCGCTCGACAGCCGCTACTGGGGCTTCGTGCCGCGCGAAAACATCATCGGCAAGCCGCTGGTGATTTACTGGTCCTACGACGCGCCCACCGATCAGCTCAATACATCCTCCATCAGCGTCGAGCATATTGTCGATCTGGCGCAAAACTTCTTCACCAAAACCCGTTGGCGCCGCAGCTTCATGCTGATCCACAGTTATCAGATCAAGTAAATCCACATGAGCCGATACGCCGAATCCGTCCGGAATTTCGTCCACGAGTGGAGCCTGAACATCCTCATTCTCCTGTTCGGGACCACCACGCTGGTGCAGGCCTTCATCGTGCCCACGCCCTCCATGGATACCACCGTGATGGTGGGTGATCACCTGCTGGTGGACAAGCTGTCCTACGCTCCCCCCGGCTCGTTTGCGCGCTACCTGCTGCCCTACACCGATCCCAAGCGCGGCGATATTATCGTGTTCCGCTATCCGATGGACATTTCGCAGAACTACGTGAAGCGCGTGATGGGAGTGCCTGGAGACCACATCAAAGTGGTGGACAAGGTGGTGTATCTGAACGGTAAGGCGCTCAAAGAACCCTACGCCCAGCACATCTTCCCCAATCTGGAACCGTATCGCGACAATTTCCCCTCGGAACCGCGCGGACCCGTAGCAGGCCGTGCCATGGAGATGCTCGCCCAGCACGTCGTGAACGGCGAGCTGGTGGTCCCGCCGGAGAGCTACTTCGCCATGGGTGACAACCGCGATAACTCGCTCGACAGCCGCTACTGGGGTTTCGTGCCGCGCGAGAACATCATCGGCAAGCCGCTGCTGATCTTCTGGTCCTACGACGCGCCCACGGCCGATCTGGTGGGTTATAGCGCCGACCACTTTCTGGATCTCGCCAAGAACTTCTTCTTCAAGACCCGCTGGGACCGCGAGCTGAAGCTGGTCCGCGGATTTCCCGTCGAATAGTTCGCCATGAAACATGTATACGGGTTGATCCTGGCCGGCGGCCGGGGGACCCGCTTCTGGCCCAAAAGCCGGCGCAGCAGCGCCAAGCAGGTCCTGCGCCTGTTCGGCGACCGCTCCCTGATCCAGCAGACCGTCGACCGGCTGCGGCCCGTCCTGCCTCCGGAGCGCATCTGGATTCTCACCAACGGCCATCTGCGGGACGAGATCGTTCGCCAGCTGCCGGAGGTTCCCCAGCGCCAGATTCTGGCCGAACCCGCCCAGCGCAATACCGCGTCGGCCATCGGCCTGGCCGCGCAGATTCTCCACGGGATCGATCCTGAATCGATCATGGGCGTATTTCCCGCCGATCACGTGATTGGCAAGCCCCGCGAATACGTCCGCTTGCTGAAGACCGCGCTCAAGACGGCGCGCGCGGGCAAGATCGTGGTCCTGGGCATCCAGCCGCGCTGGCCCGAAACCGGGTACGGCTACATCGAGTTTCCCAAGGGCGTGAAACCCGGCAGTTCGGTGGCGCTTCCGGTGAAGCGCTTTCGCGAAAAGCCCGACGCGCGAACCGCCGCACGATTCCTCAAAGCCGGCAACTTCTATTGGAATGCCGGGATGTTCTTCTGGCAGACGTCGGTATTACTGGACGCCTTGCGGCAGCATCTGCCCAAGACCGCCAGCCTGCTGGCCAGCCTCCCTCCGTTCGGCTCGCGCAAATTCACCAGCAGCGTCGCAGACGCCTTTCCGAAGTGTGAGAATATCTCGATCGATTACGCCGTGCTCGAGCGCGCAGCCAACGTGGTCGGCTTGCCGGCCGGCGATATCGCCTGGAACGACGTGGGCAGCTGGAACGCAGTCTACGAACTGCACCCGCGCGACCGGGCCGGCAATGCCCTGCGCACCCACACCATGATCGAGAACAGCACCGGCAACTTCGTGGATGCCGAGAAAAAGCTGGTGGCGCTGCTCGGAGTGAAGGACCTGATCGTGGTCGATACACCCGACGCGCTGCTCATCGCCGACCGCGGCCGTGCCCAGCAGGTGGGCGATCTGGTGAAGCTGCTGGAGCTCGCGGGTCATCACCACTTGCTGTAACCGGCATGAAAATGGGGACAGTCACCGGCGTCCCCTGCGACGCTTCCTTGGTGCACCTAGCTTCTTCCGGCTGGGACACTGGTGGCTGTCCCCATTTTCGCTTACGCTTCCGGCGGCTTGGCCTTCTTGAACACCCGCTTCAGCACCTTCACCGCGCGGTCCACGTCCTGCTCGGTCAGGATATAAGGCGGCAGCGCGCGCAGCACCTTGTCGTGCGTGCAGTTAATCAGCAGGCCCTGCTCCATCGCGTCCAGCACAATCTGCTTACCTGCGAAGTCCAGTTCCACGCCGATCATCAGGCCGTATCCGCGCACTTCCCGGATGAACGAGAACTTCTTGGCCAGCTCCATCAGATGCATGCGGAAGTATCCGCCGACGTGAATGATATTGGGCAGCAGCTCTTCCAGAATGTCGAAGAACTCCAGCGCGGCGCGGCACGCCAGCGCGCCTCCGCCGAAGGTGGTCCCGTGCTGGCCCTTGCCGATGGCGCTGGCCGCGCGCTCGGTCGCCGCGACGAAGCCCAGCGGGATTCCGCACGCCAGCGGCTTGGCCGCCGTAGTGATATCCGGCATCACGATCGGATCCAGCATCTGGTAGGAGAAGTATGTCCCCGGCCGGCCCACGCCGCACTGAATCTCATCGAACACCAGCAGCGCATTGTGACGATCCGCCAGTTCCCGCGCTGCGCGGATGTACTCGTCGGTCAGCGGATTGATCCCGCCCTCGCCCTGTATTAACTCCAGAACAATGCCCGCCGTGTTCCCGCCCACCGCCTGCTCCAGCGCGCCGATGTCATTGCGATGCACGAACCGCGCGCCCGGCAGCATGGGTTCAAAATCGCGGCGATACTTCTCCTGGCCGGTAATGGAGAGCGCGCCAAATGTCCGGCCGTGGAAAGAATCGTGCAACGCCACCGTCTCGAACTTGTTGGGATTGATCTTGCGGCCATGCGCGCGGATGATCTTCAGCGCTCCTTCGATCGCCTCCGTGCCCGAATTGCAAAAGAACACGCGGTCCAGCCCCGTGACTTTCGCGATCCTCTCCGCCAGCGGACCCTGGTACTGGTTGTAATACAGATTCGAAGAATGCACCATCCGGCCGGCCTGCTCCCGGATCACCTTGGTCAGGCGCGGATGGGCGTAACCCAGCGCGGTCACCCCGATCCCGGCCACTAGGTCCAGGTACCGCTTGCCCGACGTGTCGTAGACGTAGCATCCCTTGCCGCGCTCGAGCACCAGCGGGAGCCGCGCATAGTTCTGGAACAGATAGCGTTGTTCCAGGTCCATCACTGAGGGTGCAGGTGTCACGACGGCAGTTTCCATGGTCTTTTCATCATATCCATAGCCGGCCAAGTTATCATGAAGAATGCTTCCGACCCGGTCCGGGCTATCCGTGCGCGACATCGCCGCTTTGATCGACCATACCCTGCTGAAACCGCAGGCGACCGCGGCCGATATCCGGAACCTGTGTCAGGAAGCCCGCCAATATCAGTTCGCCGCGGTGTGTGTGAATCCCTACTGGGTTCCCTTGGCTGTCGCCGAACTGGCCGGATCGGCGGTGCGCGTAGCTACCGTAGCAGGATTTCCGCTGGGAGCCAATACGACCGGCATCAAAGTGAAGGAAGCCGAGACCGCCATCGCCGCGGGAGCGCATGAAGTCGACATGGTGTTGAACGTCGGCGAGCTGTGCGGAGGGAATATCGACGCCGTCCAGCGCGACATCGCAGCCGTGGTGGCCGCCGCACACGCCCGCGGCGCACTGGTCAAAGTCATCCTGGAAACCGCCTTGCTCAACGACGAACAAAAGACGGCCGCATGCGCGGCGAGCCAGCAGGCGGGCGCCGATTTCGTCAAAACCTCCACCGGCTTCTCCACCCACGGGGCGACCGTCGAGGACGTCGCACGGATGCGCCGCGCGGTCGGTCCCGCCATGGGCGTGAAGGCGTCCGGGGGAATCCGGACGCTGGAAGACTTGGAAGCGATGCACGCAGCCGGCGCCAATCGTATCGGCACCAGCGCCGGCGTACAGATCCTGCTTCGCCGCACGGAGACGCCATGACGCCCCGCCGAGCTTCCCTGCGCTTTCGCGAGCGCGCCGAGCTGCTGGATTTTCTGCTGGAAGTGTCGCGGGTCACTTCCGAGACTCTGGATTTGGCCGAACAACTTTCCACCATTGCGTCCATCGTCAAAGAAGTGGTTCCCTACGATGTGTTCGCCATCCTTCTGTATAACGACCGGACCAAGTCGCTCACCATCCGGCACGCCATCGGACACCGCGAGGAAGTGGTACGCAGCATGTCGATTCCCCTGGGTGAAGGCATTGTCGGGATTGCCGCTGCGCGGCGCGAGCCGGTGCTGGTGGAGGACGTGACCCGCGATGAACGCTACCTGAACGCGCTGGATGCCGTCCGCAGTGAGCTGGCCGTGCCCATGACCGCCCGGGGCAAGCTGGTGGGCGTGATCGATGTCCAATCGACCCGCGTGAAAGCCTACGGGGAGCAGGATCGCTCCATGCTGAGCCTGATCGGCTCGCGCGTCGCTGCCTCCATCGAAAACGCGCGCCTGTACCGGCGCGTGGACCGCCAGAACCGCACTTTGCGGACCCTGGCCCATTTGTCGCGGGAATTCAGCGCGATTCTGGATCTGGACGAACTGCTCACCAAGATCGCCGCCGCCGCCCGCGCGCTGATTCCCTACGATGCGTTCAGCGTCTTTTTGGTGGACAACGATCGCAATCTGCTCCGCAACCGCTTCAGCGTTCGCTACGATACGCGCGTGAAGATCGACAACATTCCGCTGGGCAAGGGCATCACCGGCGCGGCCGTGGAGTCCCGTCAGGCGATCCGCGTACTCGATACCGGCGCGGATCCGCGCTACATCGCCTCGCATCCGGGAATCCGCTCCGAGCTGGCCGTTCCTCTGATCGTGCAGGACCGGGCCGTGGGTGTTCTGGATGTGGAAAGCGAGCGCATCTCCTTCTTCACCGAAGATCACCAGCGCACACTTTCCTTACTCGCCCAGCAGATCGCCAGTTCCGTCGAAAATGCCCGCCTGTACGGGGAAGTCGCTGAGCGGGAACAGCGCATGGATCAGGACTTAAAGGCGGCGCGTAAACTGCAGCGCATCCTTCTGCCGCGCGAGGATCCCGAAATGCAGGGGCTGTCAACCGGGATCCGGTCGCGCCCGGCACGCGAGATCTCCGGCGACGTGTTCGGGTTCTTTGACCACCATGACGATGCTTGCCTGATCGCGTTCGGCGACGTCAGCGGCAAGGGCGCGGCGGCCGCGCTGTATGGCGCGCTGATCAGCGGCCTGCTCCGCACGCTGGCCAAGCGGCGTAATCCGGCGGAGCTGATTCAGAAGCTCAATGAAACGCTGCTGGAGCGGAAAGTGGACGCTCAGTACGCCACGCTCCTGGTGGCATTGTGGCAGCCGCTCGCGCGAAGATTTCTGCTCTCGAACGCCGGCTCGGCCCCTCCGCTGGTGCTTCGCAAGGGCGACGTCATCGAGACCAGAATCGAGGGTGTTCCCATCGGATTGCTCGACCATCAGAAATATGACGAGGTGGAAATCGCGGCCGAGCCCGGCGACGCAGTCGTGTTCTACTCCGACGGGGTTGATGAGCAACTCAGCGAGAAGGGCGAGGAATATGGCCGTGAGCGTATCATCCGGGTTCTCAAGAAGCACGGGAATGAGCCCCCGCAAGTGATTGCCGACGCCCTGATGGCCGCTGTCGATTCGTTCCGCGGCGCCACGCCCATTTCCGACGATCAAACCGTGGTTGTACTGCGGGTGCTCCCATGAAGCCGGCCGAGTATCGAGACCGGACGCTCACGGTCGGCGGTGTCGATCTGGCGGACATTGCCGCCCGGGCCGGAACGCCCTGCTACGTGTATTCCGCGGCGACAATCCTGGACAACTATGGCGCCTACGAGCACGCGCTCCAAGGTTCCCCGCACACGGTTTGCTATGCGGTGAAGGCCAATGGCAGTCTGGCGATTCTCAAACTTCTCGCGCAAGCCGGCGCGGGATTCGACATCGTCTCCGGAGGCGAGCTGTATCGTGTCCGGAAGGCCGGCGGCGATCCCGCCAAGGTGGTCTTTTCGGGCGTCGGCAAAACCGCCGAGGAGATCGACGCCGCGCTCCTCGCCGGCATCTTCGCGTTCAATTGCGAGTCGGAACCTGAGCTTGCGCTGCTCGATTCGCTCGCGCATCGTCGTGGAATCCAGGCGCGCGTGGCCTTGCGGGTGAATCCCGACGTGGATGCTTCCACCCACGCTTACATCTCCACCGGCAGCCTGGCGCATAAATTCGGGATCGACATCGCCGAAGCCGAAGGAGTCTATGAACGCGCCCGCCAGCTAAGCAATCTCCTGCTCGAAGGAGTGAGCTGCCATATCGGCTCGCAGCAGTTCGACCAGGCGCCCATGATGGAAGCCGTAGATCGCGTGCTGGACCTGATCGTCCGCCTGCGCGCCAAAGGCTTCGCCATTCGTCACGTGGATCTCGGCGGCGGCCTGGGGATCGCCTATAAGCGGGACGAAGACTCTCCCGATATCGGCCAGTTCGTCTCAGCATTGCGAGAAAAAATAGCCGGCCGCGATCTGCATCTCTTCCTCGAGCCCGGGCGCTCGATTGTCGGCAACTCCGGTGTCTTGTTAACCCGGGTTCTCTACCGAAAAAAAGCCGGCGAGAAGGAATTCGTGATCGTTGATGCGGCGATGAATGATCTGATCCGTCCCGCTCTCTATGACGCGCATCATGAAATCCTCCCGCTGCGTGCCAGACCAGGGGATTGTTCCCTGCGCGCAGACGTAGTGGGGCCCGTGTGCGAGTCGGGTGATTTTCTGGCCCAGGATCGCCAAATGCCTGAAGTGTTCCCCGGCGATCTTCTGGCCGTGTGCACGGCCGGGGCGTACGGTTTCGTCCAGGCTTCTACTTACAATGCCCGTCCGCGACCCGCCGAGGTGCTCATCGAAAACGGCTCCTGGCGCGTGATCCGCAAGCGTGAGACCTTCCACGACCTGGTCCGCGGCGAGGAGTAGACTAGAAGCGTGAAGTCTGCCGCGCTGATTTCCGTCGCCGAGTATCTGCGCACCGCGTATAGCCCGGATTGCGATTACGTGGACGGGGAGGTCCATGAACGCAACGTGGGCGAAAAAGATCACAGTAGAACGCAGAGACAGCTGATCCGATATTTCTGCGCCAAAGAGCAGGAATGGAAGGCTTTTTGCTTCCCGGAACAGCGTGTACAGGTGGCGCCGCGTCGCTTTCGGATACCGGACGTCTGCCTGGTGTTGGGCCGGGAGCCCGAGGAGCAAATCTTCCGCGACCCTCCGTTTATTTGTGTTGAAATCCTTTCACGCGACGACACCCTGGAAAGCACGCAGCGCAAGATCGACGACTACCTGAATTTCGGCGTTCCTTAGGTGATCAATCCACGTTCCCGCCAAGCATGGATCTATACAAAAGCAGGCGTCGAGGAAGCCAAGAACGGTGTCCTCCGCACTGAGAATCCGATCCTCACGGTTCCGCTTGCAGAACTATTCGCCTGAACGGCGCGTCCTCCCGCGAAATCACATTGGGCCACGTCCGTTCGATGCCGTCCATCGGGCCATTTTGAAACTCGATCATCAGATGATGCGCCGCGGCGGCTTCCGCGGCGTGACGGTAGACGCCGATCATCTCCTGATCCGCGCGATTCATCAGATCGACCTTCACTCCGCCGACGCCCTTCTTCTCCAGGCTCGCGAACTGCTCTTCCAGTCCGTTCAAGTTGCCGAGCGTCACCCATTCTTTCGGCTGCTTGATCCATGAAGTCTCCGTGATCCTCGACGCAGGATTCAAATTCCGCACGATATCGGAATCCAGGAATTTGCGGGGCTCGGAGGCAACCATCAGAACCCGCCAGGGAGTCTCCGCGGGCGTCATTCCATGCATCGCCATCGCCTGATCGTCGATACGCGGAGCAAGTGTGGTCCGCATGGTGTTGCCTTCCGGATGGAACACATACATCCCCGGATAGTTGTCGAGCTGCGCCTGGGTGATGGCCACCCAGCCCACGCCAGGCTGCTCGACCAGAACCGGCAAAGCCAGCAGCGAACTTCGCTGGATCACGCTCAATTTCGTCCGGCTGTATTCGCCCTTGTTCGACTGGTACCCGCTGAGAATCGCGGTGTACGCCTCGCCGTCCTGCGCGAAATGGAAATCGGTCAGCTCTTCCTCGATCTGCAGATCTTCCACCGTGCTCGTTCGCGGGATGTAATAGCGAAATGCCACGCCGTCGTCATAGGCGCGCGCTTCGATGGTGATGCGGCGCCCCAGCGAGCCGTTCTGAATATATTGCGCGATCAGCGAATTGTAATGATTCCCGGGCGCGGCAACCGACTCCTCCTTCGCGTTGACCAGGCCGACGGTCTCCCCCAGAAACACCTCCTGATCGCGGATCGCGATCCCCAGCAGGGACGTGTCCATCAGCAGCTTCCCGCGGAACGTCACGGAGTAGGCCA
>DATIRX010000110.1:0-5092 GCA_035469225.1 Bryobacteraceae bacterium | reverse complement strand
CTCCCCATTGTGGGAGGCGCTGGCAGGCGCGTTCCTGCTGACGGGACTGGCGACGGTGCTGGGCGCCCACATTATTCCCCAAATCGTTTATCGCAAAACCACGGGGCAGGGGCTGGCGGTGCTGGTACCCGTATTGCGGATTCTGGCCCTGATCGCGCGTCCCTTGACGTGGGGCGTCGAATTCCTGCAATCGCTGTTCGACCTCGGCCGCCATGCGCCCGGCGAGGAGACGCCCGCGGAAGAGCACATCGATGCGCTGATCAGCGCCGGCGAGGAAGAAGGCATCATCGAAAAGGGCGACCGCGAGCTGATTCAATCCGTGGTGGCCTTTGGCGACAAGACGGTTCGCGAAGTGCTGACGCCGCGGCCGCACGTGGTCGCCATCAGCCAGGATGCCACGCTCGACCAATTGCGGGAGCTGGCCATCACCGAACAGTATTCCCGCATTCCCGCCTTTGACGGCGACATCGATTCCATCACCGGCTTTGTGCACGTCCGCGACATGTTCGAGCTGGATGAAGAGGAGCGCTCCAAGAAAAGGGTGCGCGACATTCTGCGGCCCATCCGGCTGGTTCCGGAAACCAAGCCGGTCAACGATCTGCTGCGCGAAATGCAGGAAGAAGGCGCTCATATGGCCGCGGTAGTGGATGAATACGGTTCCACGGCGGGGATCGTCACCATGGAAGACATGGTGGAGGAGATCGTCGGCGAGATTCATGATGAGCATGAGCCGGAGCGCGATTTTCGCGAGGAACCCGACGGCAGCTACGTCGTATCCGGCAGCTTCGATCTGGGCCGGCTAGCCGATCTGCTGGAATTCCGGCCGCCGGAAGATACCGAGTCCACCACCGTGGGCGGCTTGATTACGGAGTGGCTGGGGCACGTGCCCGCGGTCGGTGAAGGAACCGAGCGTGACGGCATCCAGATCACGGTGCTGGCCGCGAATAATCTGCGCGTCGAACAGGTGAGAGTGGCGAAAGCGGCCGGCAAATGAAGTATCGGGCAGGATTCGTTTCCATTCTGGGGCGGCCCAATGCCGGGAAATCCACGCTGCTGAACGCCCTGCTGGGAACCAAGCTGGCGATTGTCGCGCCCCGGCCGCAGACCACGCGCACCGCCATCCAGGGCGTGCTGACCTTGCCCGGCGCTCAGATCGTGTTCGTGGATACGCCGGGCATCCACGAATCGTCCACACTGCTGAATAAACGCATGATGGACCAGGTGCGGGCGTCGTCTGCAGCGGATGTGGTGCTGTTCGTGGTGGACGCGACCGCTTCATCCAGGGACGAGGACGCCCAGGCCGTAGACCTGGTAAAGAAAACCGGAGCGCCGGCCATTGCAGTTTTCAACAAGGTGGACCAGCTGCGTGACAAGGCGAAGATTCTGGCGCTGATTGAGAAGTATCGCGCACTGCACGATTTTGCGGCGTACATCCCCATTTCCGCGCTCAAGGGTGAAGGCGTGGATCTCCTGCGCAAAGAGATTCTCTCGCGACTGCCCGTCGGGCCGGCGCTCTATCCCAAGGATTACCTTACCGATCAGCCGGAGCGATTTCTGGCCGCGGAAATACTTCGCGAGAAAGTCCTGCATCTGACGCGGCAGGAAGTTCCCCACGCTGTGGCGGTGATGATCGAGCAGTGGGAGGATACGCCCACGCTACTGCGAATCGCCGCGACCATCTACGTGGAGCGGCCGGGTCAGAAGGCTATCCTGATCGGCGCGGGCGGAGCGCTGCTGAAGAAAATCGGCACTCTCGCCCGGCGGGAAATCGAGCAGAGAGTGGAGAAGAAAGTATTCTTGCAGACCTTCGTCAAAGTACGGCCGAACTGGCGCCAGGATCCCGAATTTCTGGCGGCCACTGACTGGCGAACCATGGTGGGCCAGTAGGCCGCTGGAACGAATGTAGAATATAAGCATGCTGCCGCGGCTCATAGCTTTGTTGCTGATGATAACCCTGGCCATGCCCATGCTGATCGCTCAGCAGAAGGCTAACGCCGATGACCGGATCTCCGACGACGTGCGCCAGAGGCTGGCCAGTAATCCGGACGTGCGCGGAGCGGCGCTGGATGTCACGGTCAAGGACGGCGTCGTCACCATCAAAGGCCGGGTGCACACCGAGAAGGGCCGCAAGAAAGCCACGGAGATCTCCAAGAAGGTCAAGGGCGTAGTCAACGTGGACAATCAGCTGAAGCTCTACAGCGATAAATAAACGGGCGAGGCGTGCCCGACCTCCGGCGCGCGATTAATGCCGGAAATGCCGCACTCCCGTGAACACCATCGCGAGACCTAACCGGTCCGCCGCCGCGATCACTTCGTTGTCTTTGACCGAGCCTCCGGGCTGAATCACCGCCGTGACGCCGTGGCGCGCGGCTTCTTCCACTCCGTCGGGAAACGGAAAAAACGCGTCCGAGGCGACGATGCTCCCTTGGAGCGGCAACACGGTTTTCATCGCGCCGACTTTGACGGAATCCACGCGGCTCATCTGGCCCGCTCCCACGCTGATGGTTTGGCCGCCGGCTGCATACACAATGGCATTCGATTTGACGTGCTTGGCCACTTTCCACCCGAATTCGAGCGCGGCCCATTCCGCATCGCTCGGAGCGCGTTTGGTTTTCACCTCCATCTCGGATCGCGACACGCGGTGTGCATCCGCGGTCTGGACCAGAAATCCGCCACTGATGGACTTCACAACGAGCATGGGCGGTTCCGCAGCCACATGCAGCAAGCGAAGATTCTTCTTGGAAGCTAGAATCTCGCGCGCCCCAGCCGAATACCCAGGAGCCGCGATCGCCTCGATAAACGTCTTGGCGATCTCCGCGGCGGTTTCCGGGTCCACAGTGCGATTGAACGCCAGAACGCCTCCGAACGCTGAGACCGGATCGGTTTCAAACGCCCGGCGATAGCTCTCCGCCAGCGTCGCGCCTTCCGCGCAGCCGCACGGATTGGTGTGCTTGATGATGGCCGCAGCCGGCTGCTCGAACTCCTGGACCAATTGCCACGCCGCGTCCAGGTCCACCAGGTTGTTGTAGGAAAGCTCCTTACCCTGAAGCTGCTCCGCGCCAGCGATTCCGAAGCGTCCGGAAGCGTACAGCGCCGCAGACTGATGCGGATTTTCGCCGTAGCGCAGTGCCATCGAGCGGGGCACGCGGATGTCCAGTACCGCGGGCAAAGCCTCGCCGCTTGGAGGAATTTCGGCCAGGCGATTGGAAACCGCCCGGTCGTAGGCCGCGGTGGTGGCAAACGCCTTCTTGGCGAGCCGCCAGTGGGTTTCCGCTGAAAGCGAGCCTTCTCCCGCGCGAAGTTCCTCGATGAGGCCGGCGTAGTCGGCCACGGCAGTGACCACGGCCACATCCTGCCAGTTCTTGGCGGCGGCGCGGATCATGGTGGGCCCGCCGATGTCGATATTCTCGATCAGCTCTTCGAGGGATGCATTCTCTTTCGCAGCTATTTTCTCGAATTCGTACAGGCTCACGGCCACCAGATCGATCCGGGGGATGCCGTGTGCGGCAATCGCCTGCATGTGCTCGGGCTTGGAGCGGATGGCCAGGATTCCGCCGGCGATGCGGGGATGGATCGTCTTGACGCGCCCGTCGAGCATCTCCGGAAACTGGGTGACCTCGGCCACCTCGCGCAGCGGCGTGATGCCGGCATCTTTCAGCACGCGGAACGTCCCGCCGGTGGAGAGAATCTCTACGCCAAGACCGGTGAGAGCTTTGGCGAAATCGACGATCCCGGTCTTGTCGGTAACGCTGAGAAGAGCACGCTCAATGCGGGGCATGGAACTTTCATTATGGTGTACCCTGGAACGTCTATGCGACTCGTGACGTTTCAGCGGCCCGGATCCGCTCCGGAAGCCGGTGTAGTGGAAGGCGACAAAGTCATCAGCCTTGGTACCGACATGCTCTCGATCTGCGCGGCCGGACGCGTGCCGGAAACTCGTGGAGCCTCCTTCGATCTGGCTTCCGTGAAACTCCTGGCGCCTGTGCCCAGACCTCCCAAGCTGATCTGCGTGGGTTTGAACTACCGGGATCACGCCGCCGAGTCGAGGTCGGAGATCCCCAAGGTGCCGACCATCTTCAGCAAATTCTCGAACGTGGTCATCGGCCCGGGCGATCCCATCGTGCTGCCGAAGGCTTCCCGCAAGCCGGACTATGAGGCGGAATTCGCTTTCGTGATCGGACGCGGCGGCCGTCACATTCCGGCCGCGGAAGCCCTGGATCACGTGCTGGGCTACACCATCGTCAACGACGTCAGCGCTCGCGATTTCCAGACAGCCACGACCCAGTGGCTGATGGGCAAGACATTTGACAGCTTCGCCCCGATGGGCCCCTGGATCGTGACCAAGGACGAAATTGCCGACCCGCATAATTTGGATATTTCGCTCGAAATCGGGGGCCAGATCCTGCAGAGCTCCAACACGCGGGAAATGGTGTTCCGCCTTCCTGAGCTAATCGAATACGTTTCCACCGCGGTAACACTGGAGCCCGGCGATGTGTTCGCCACCGGAACCCCGGCGGGCGTTGGATTTGGCCGGAAACCGGCGCGCTGGCTGAAGCCCGGCGAGGAAGTAATTGTCCGCATCGCCGGTATCGGCGAATTGAGGAATCCCACCATCGCCGAAGAGTAATGTTTCGGACCTGACCCGGGCGGTGATAAAATGGGAAAAGTCCGTTGGGACGTCGTCTAACGGTAAGACTGCAGACTCTGGATCTGCGTATCGGGGTTCGAATCCCTGCGTCCCAGCCAACAAAACGTTGCGCACCGAAACAAGACCGATCGGTGCGCTCTTCGTCCATAAGGCAAAGGAGTTCTATGCCGGCTCGAATCACCTCGATGTTTGCCTTGGTCCTGCTTCCCCTCCTATTGCTGGCCCAGGCGCCCGGGAAACTGGAAGCCGAGCAGGCGCTTCGCGCGCGCGTGACCGAATTCCTGCAGTATCACGTGGACGGCAATTTCCGGAAAGCGTATGACATGGTCGCCGCGGATACGCAAGACGATTACTTCAACACCGGCAAAGTGCAGATTAAGGGATTCACCATCGACGACGTCCAGTTCTCGGAAAATTTCACGAAAGCGACGATCCGGACCACCA
>DATIRX010000109.1:0-1563 GCA_035469225.1 Bryobacteraceae bacterium | reverse complement strand
CAAAGATTGCGGTGGCTGGATCCTTATTGACGCAAACATCGGTATCGCCCGCGGCACGAGAGCCGCGCCAGTCATCCTCGGCGACCACGTAGCCGCCGGCTTCTTCGATCGTGCGATGCAGCGAGGCATCGTTTAACGGCGTTCCTTTGATCAAGATGTGCGGCCGATCGCCCGCAACCTGCTCCTGCATGCTTTTGAGCCGGTCCAGTGCGCGATCGGCAAACACACTACGGTCCTCTGAATAAAAACCACGGATCATTTCGAACGCGGCCGACCCCTCCAGTCGCCCTTCCCGCCGCTTCCGGTGGATCTCCCGCACACAGCCACGGGCGCGATTGCTCTCGGCGATGGCAGCCCGCAGCTCGTCTTCGGATGCGTCGAAATCGCGGATCATCTGGCGGGTCCGGTCCAACCCGTAGTCGTAAGACTCTGGTGTGCGCGTATGCAGGAGGTTATAGAAATACAGTTCCGGAATCGCGCCGGCAGGTTGCGTGCGAGCCATTTCTCGCAGATACAAGTAGAGCTTATGTTCCTGCTCGGACGTTCTCGGGATCACGACCTTATCCAGGTGACTCCAGGCGCCCGCGCAGAGGCGGTCGAAAATCACACGGAATCTGCGGTCAAACACATCCTCCATCCACCGGTCCGCGTGCGGAGTGGGTCCAGCCTCATTTTCGAGTAGTACCGGAGTGTAGCCGGCCGCTCGCAGAATTTCCCAGGGGACGGTGTTGGAGGTGATTCCTGCAATGCCACTTTCCGTCATGCGACTGGTATCTCTTCCGGATACGCGGCTCGCCGCTTGAGGCTGTACCTGCGTAGAACCAGGAGATCGCCGAGAGCCAACACCGCGGCGCTGGCCACAAATATCCACCCCGCCGTGAAGCCTCCCGTTCTATCCCGCAGGTAGCCGAGCATCTGCGGGCCCAGATACCCGAAGATGCCGCTGCCCAATCCGACGATCCCCATTCCCTTCCCGACCTCTTCCTTCGGCAACAAGGAGCTACCGATCGCATAAATCTGGTTGGTGGCGGCGTGCCCCAAGGAAACAATCAGGGCGACGGCGATGCGGAAGACCAGAAGGTCTCGCGACATGACGGCAAAGCTGGCGGGAACCAGGAGCACCGCGAGCCAGATCATCATGTTCCAACGGGAATACCGGTCGCACAGGTAGCCGAAGCCCAGATTCAGTGGGATGCTCACCAGGTAACTGGCGCTGATGATCGACGCCGCGTCCTGAGCCCCCAAGCCGAAGACCGACTTCACCGCGTATGGCACGAAAAAGGTCACGCTGAAGCCTCCCATGTTGATCAGGCCCAGCAGAATCATGCTCCAGATGATCGGGTTGCGAAGAGCCGAGACCGCGCCTTCACGGGTGATCGGAGCCCCATGCGGAACGGCGGTTGATGATCGCGGCTCGGATCGGCGATAGTAGAGCAGGCCGAAAACGATCGCGCCGAGGAGAGTGATTGCGGCGTACCCTTGAATGCCACCGCGCCAGCCCAGCCACTCCGCGAGTCGCGTGCCAAACGGAGCTCCGATGACCGACGCGAAGGCGGCCATGGC
>DATIRX010000108.1:0-4026 GCA_035469225.1 Bryobacteraceae bacterium | reverse complement strand
CCGGCTGGGTCCATTTCGGCGACAAAGACCTGGCTGAGGCCAGCTTGGTAGCTGTAGTAGTACCTTCCAGAGTGCGAAATGCCGATCGAGCCAGTTGATCCAGTCTCCGGCCTTAGCAAGGAAGGAACGCCGGCTCTCTTTCCGTCCCGCACCGGCACCGACCACAGGCCGAAGCTCCCGGAGCGATTGCTGTTGAACAGAATATGGCTGCCATCGGGAGTCCAGACGGGACCCCGGTTCATGTCGCCGCGCACCAGTTCTGTTTGTGTAGTTCCGTCCGCGGAAAGCACGTAGATGCACGTTTCTGGCGTATCTTTACGGCACGGCGCGGAGTAAGCGATGTAGCGTCCGTCCGGGGAAAGACGATATGTGAATCCTTTTGGGACCTCGAGAGTCTTGATCACCTGAACCGAATTGTCCGTTGCCGATATCCAAGCGATATTCCTGGATTCGGGGTTGTCAATGCCAATAATGGCCAGAATGCGTTTTCCGTCGGGAGACCATGCAAATGGGTAGGCGCCGCCCTTATATTCTCCGGACGTGCCAATGAGTACACGCGACTTCGCTCCGGGCTCATTCGACATCACACGCAACTGACCATGTGCGCTGGGATCAGCGTAATCGAACCACCAATAAGCGACCTGCTTCTGGTCCGGAGAAAGCAAGGGCGATTCACCCCAGCGCTTCTGACTCTTGTCGCCCACAGGCACCAATCGCCTGATCTCGCCTGTCGACACGTGTCTCAACACAAGATCGCCGTTCATCCAATCCGTCCCTCCGAGCCACTGACCGTCGGGCGAGAGCGTGTTATAGGCGGTGTCAGATGGGCTATCATTCGTAACCACTCTGTTAGCGCGCAGTGTTTCCGAAGTCGTGCCCAGGGCAACCAGGCGCTGTTGCGCCGCCGCGACCATCTCGGTCTGATTGCCGAATTCCTTGACGATCCGTTCGTAAGTAGCGCGAGCCTTGTCCGCTCCCTGGCGCTCCTGGGCCTGTCCGAGATACAGAAGCGCACGGGCTGCCAGGCCCCGATCAGAACTCCGTGCGACGTCTTCCAGCATCGGCATCGCCTTGGCAGCGTCGCCCTTCGATTCCATCAGGTTGATGGCCTGCTGAAGCTTCTGTTCACGGGCGGCGTCGGCCGCGAACGCCATCGCCCCGAGCGCGAAAACCGTTAGAACTTTCGTCATGATGTCTCTCCTCGCAGGCCAGTATGCGGGCGGCGGTGCTTTCGACGTGTCACGGCGAAGTAATTCTTTGTCGGGAATCGTCATACCAGTTTGTATCCTTCGCCGTAAATCGAAAGAATGTAGCGCGGGTTGGCTGGATCTTCCTCCAGCTTCTGCCGCAGCCGCAGAATATGGTTGTCCACGGTGCGGGTGGTGGGGTAAGTCTCATAGCCCCAGACTTCCTCGAGCAGCCGGTCGCGCGTGACGATCTCGCCGCGGTGCCGGGCCAGCAGGCGCAGTACGTCGAATTCCTTGCCGGTCAGCTCGATACGCTGCCCGGCGCGCGTGGCCTCATGTTTATCCAGGTCGATCTCGACCGGCCCTAAACGCAAACCCGTCTCCTGCGCGGGCACATGCCGACGCAACCGCGCACGGATGCGGGCCAGCAGTTCCCGGATCCCGAACGGCTTGGTGACGTAATCGTCGGCGCCGATCTCCAGTCCCACCACGCGGTCCACTTCCTCGGCCTTGGCCGTCAGCATGATGATGGGCGCCTCAAATCCCTTGCGGCGCAGTTCGCGGCACACATCCAAACCGTTCATGCCCGGCAGCATGATGTCGAGCAGCACCAGCTCCGGACGGTCGCGCAGAGCCTGCTCCAACCCTAAGTCCCCCCGCGAGGCCGTCAGCACGCCGTAGCCTTCCGCCTTGAGATTCAGGGCGAGCCCGCGCAGAAGGTCGGGTTCGTCCTCGATGATCAGAATGCGCTGTTCGCTCATCGCGTGCTCATCCGGACACCCTGGGAAACAGGAGCCGGAAACGGCTGCCGCGGCCCGGCTCGCTGTCTACTTCGATGCGCCCGCCGTGCGCGTCCATAATGTGCCGCACCAGAAACAGACCCAGTCCGTACCCGCCTTTGCCGCTGCCATTGGAAACGCGATAGAAGCGCCTGAAAATCCTCTCCTGTTCTGCGGGGGCGACCCCCAGGCCGTGGTCTTCCACTTCAAATGTGACGTGGCCATTGTGCGCGTCCAGGCGCACGGCAATGTCGCGGTTTTCACCCGAATACTTCACTGCGTTATCCAGCAGATTCACCACCGCCTGCGACAGGGCTCCCGAATCGAAGCGCACGGGAGGCGCCGATGGAGTCAGCGCCTGCTCCAGCCGAAATCCGGCGCGCTCCAGGTATTCGCGATAATCCTCCACCACGCGCGCGATCACCGGGGCTACGTCGCCTTCCTCGAAGGTGTACACCTGATCGCCGCGCTCCACGCGGGAGAACGTCAGGATGCGATCCACCAGCCGTCCCAGACGCTCGCTCTCGCGCATGATGATGCGATAAAAGCCGTCGCGGTCCTCCTCGCGAAAAGCGTCCGGCCGCAGCAGGGTTTCACTGTAGAGCCGGATCAGCGTGATGGGCGTCTTCAGCTCGTGGGAGACGCTGCTGACGAAATCCGACCGGAGCCGGTTGGTGCGGGCTTCCCTCGAAATATCGCGCAGCAGCAGCGCCACGCCTGCCGACAGAATCACCAGCACCAGCGCGATGGCCCCGCCGTAAATTCGCAGATCCTGCCCGGAGGTGTCCGCGATGCCCAGCGCGTTCGCAATCTGCGGTTTCAGGTTCTCGTTTAACCAGTCCTGGTTCACGGCGAAACCGGAGAGCACGTCCCCAGGTTCCGAACGGTAGAAAATTCTCCAGGCACCGAAGGAGTAGCTGTAAATCTCGCCCTCGTGGAGGACGCTCTGCGGCCGGAACTGCTCGCTCAATTCCCGCGCGAATCGGAATTGCTCCAGATAAGGAGTCGCCCGGCGCGGATCGAGCTGCCCCAGGAAGAACTCGGCTTGGTCGGCGGAGAGATCCCAGCGGCCGGCGGCGATCTGGTCATACAGACCCGCCGTATCGCCAGATTCGATCGCGCCCACGATGCCATAGGGACGATGGAACGGGTCGCGCTCATCAGGGTAGGTTGTGGCGAGCGTTCGCCAGGCGGCGCGGGCCTCTTCCTGTCGCCCCAGTTTCGTCAGACAGCGTGCCACGCGGCTCAGCGCCAGGCTTTCGTGCGGATGCGCCGCCAGAAGTTTGCGATACGTCTCCAGCGCGAGATCGGGCCGGTTCATCTCCAGCTCCTGGCGCTCGGCTTCGAGAAACTCACGAGGAACTGGAACGGGCGGCGGAGCATACAAGGGGGGCCGCGTCACTGTACCCTGCTCCATGGTGAAGAAAGTCCTGGCGACCGGATGGCTGTGCCGTGCCAGCGCCTCTTCCGCGGCGGTGCGGAGGGCCGCTTCCAGCTCCGCAGACAGCTTTTCCGCGGTAAGCGTCGTCAGAGCCTGCCGCTGGCGCTGGAACGATTGGAGGCCCAGCCACACCAGTCCGCACGCCGGCGCCACAATCGTGACGACATAAATCAGAATGGCGCGCCGATACAGCCGCGGGACGTCCCAAATCCTCATTCGGAGGGCAGGTTACCACACCGCCGAGCGCCGAAAAGTCACGAATTGTCAAGAAAAAGCGGCCAGCTCAGGGCTGCAGGAACGGATTGCGCTCTTTCTCGCGGCCTATGGTCGTGTTGGGACCGTGCCCCGGAATCACCACCGCGGTCTCCGGCAGCGCCAGCAGCTTGTCGTGAATCGAACGCAGGATCTGCCGCGGATTCCCGCCCGGCAGGTCTGTCCGGCCGATGCTGTCGCGGAACAGAGTGTCGCCCGCGACCAGTTTGTTCTCGCTCGGAATCCAGATCGAAATGCTGCCCTGCGTGTGCCCGGGAGTGTCGATCATCTGGAACTCAGCGCCGCCCAGGTGCAGCCGGTCGCCCTCCCGAGCCTCGCTGTCGATCTCGGTCCGGGAAGGCGTTTC
>DATIRX010000107.1:0-11327 GCA_035469225.1 Bryobacteraceae bacterium | reverse complement strand
GGCATAGACGTGGCGCGGGTCCGTTCCGAATTCGCTGTGCATGCGGCTGAGTGACGACAGGACGACACTGGCGGCGGTCCCACGCCACCCGGCGTGAGCGGCGGCGACGCTGCGCGTGGCGGGGTCGGCCAGCAAGATCGGAAAACAGTCCGCCGTGCGCACCGAGACCGCCAGGCCAGGCGCCCGGGTGACCAATGCGTCGCCTTCGCCCGCGCAGCCGGCCTGATCGGCCGCCAATACCAGGTTGGACGGAATTTGTTTCAGGCTGGCCATGGCCGCCTGAACGAGAAGGGAATGCCGTGTGCCGAAGCCGTGCTGAACCCAGCCCAGCCGGTCCAGCAAGCTGGAAGTGAGGACGCTCACGGGCTAGCGCAGGACTTCATCCAGCAACAAGGAAAAATGGCGGCTCTTTTCGCCAACGGAGCTGCGGTAGTTTGACAGCTCCTGCTCCAAGCCGCGCAGGCGATCGGCTAAATGCAGGCAGGCGAGCACGGCCACGCGGCTTCCTTCCGCGTTGCCCGCTTGCTGGGCGATATCCATCATCAGCTGGTCGATCGAGTGGGCCAGTGCCTCCACCTCGCCGGGTTCCCCGCTCACCGCCAGAGTGTAGGGCTGATTGTAGATGGTGACGCGAACCGTTTTGCGATCCGTTCCGGAATCCATGCCGACGGCCTCCTTTCGGCGGGCGGCGCATGCGTCGCCCCTGTGGAGATATTCTACGACCCTGCGAGCAGATCCATCTGGCCGAGGAGTTTTTCGATGCGGACACGCGCCTGCTTGCGCTGCGCCCGCAGATCCTCCAGTTCCTGGCGAAGTTTGCGGGCGTCGGCCACGGCCGCATCGCGCTCGCTGCGGAGCGTGGACACCAGATCCACCGCGCGGTGGATGCGCTCTTCGAGAGCCGCCAGGGCAGCGTCGTCTGATTCCATACTCAACCCTGATTGATCTAGGCCTTTTGGACCGCGGCCTTGGCCTGGGCGATGAGCGCGCTGAAGGCTGCCTCATCCTTGAGAGCCATATCCGCCAGAACCTTGCGGTTAAGCTCGATCCCGGCTTTCTTGAGACCGCTCATGAAGCGGCTGTAGGAGATGTCGGCGGCCCGGCACGCAGCCCCGATGCGGACGATCCACAAAGACCGGAAATCGCGCTTCTTGAGGCGGCGTCCGACATAGCCGTATTTCAACGACTTTTCGACGGCCTCTTGCGCCGAACGGTGCAGCTTGCTCTTGGTTAAGAAAAAGCCCTTGGCCAGGCCCAGGGTCTTGCGCCGGTTGGCACGGCGCTTGGTTCCACGTTTTACTCTCGGCACGTTTTTTCTCCTTAATTTGGATTTTTAAGATCGCGGCGGATCAGGCACGTGCGGCGCGCTGTCCACTCGCGGGGGAGCCGGGAAGCTCCTCCGAGGGCAAAATTCGCCCTAGTACGGAATCATCCGCTTGATTTCGGCCGCATTGGCGTCATCCGCAATGGCGGATTGGCCCAGCCGGCGCTTACGGGTACGCGACTTGGAGGTGAGGATATGACGGGCAAATGCGTGCCGGCGCTTGACTTTGCCGGTTCCCGTCTTCTTGAACCGTTTGGCCGCACCTTTATGGGTTTTCAACTTCGGCATAATAATCTGTCCTGGAGGTTTAGCGCCGATCTGGCGATAAACTTCTTTCCAGGCTACCACAACGGATGTACAATACCAAAGTGCAGATCAGCTTGGCCCTGATGGGCGCACTGTGCGGATGCGTGTGTTCCGCGGCAGTCGTCATCGACAATGTGAGCGTGGTGGATGTCGCATCCGGCACGGTTCGACCCCACCAGACCGCCGTGATCGAAGGCGAGCGGATCATCGCCCTGGGGCCCCAGGGTTCCCTCAGGCTTCCGGTGAATGCCCGCGTGGTGGATGGAACCGGACGGTATCTGTCTCCAGGCCTGTGGGACATGCGCGTCCAGCTCCGCAATCCCGGCCGGCAGCTCCCGGCCTTCCTGGCATTCGGTGTAACCGGAATCCGCGACCCCGGCGGCAATTACCTGCAAGCGGCGGAGACCCGCCTGGAGATCCAGAAGGGCAAAGCCATCGGGCCGCGCATCGTCGCGAGCGGTCCGGCCGTGGGCGGAAAGCAGACCGCGCAGACCGCGCGCCTGGCGTTCGACCGCCTGTTCGAGGATTCCGTGGACTTCATCCAGATCCTGCCGGATCTTTCGCGCGAGGCCTATCTGGCCGTGGCCGAGCAGGCCCGCCACTGGCGTCTGCGCTTCGACGGCGCGGTTCCAGCCGACGTCTCGCCGCTGGAAGCAGTGAATGCGCGGCAGGGAATTATCGAAGGACTCTCCAATCTGGGTACACTCACCGAGGACACGGTGATCCACTTCTTCGAGCGCTGCGCCATGATGGGTACGCGCATCTCTCCGCTTCTGAGCCAGGGCGAGGGGTCGACCAAGCTGTACCAGCTCACCGCCATGGCCAAGCGCTATAAGGTGGAACTGCTCACCGCCACCGGCAGTGCCGATCCCTACACCTCCTCGCGTGAGAATGTGCAGAATGAGCTTACGCGGATGGTGGCGGCGGGGCTGTCGCCGCGGGAAGCGCTGGAAGCGGCCACGCTCGCTCCCGCGCGCCTGCTGGGATGGGCCGGCGTGATGGGGTCGGTCGAAACCGGAAAGATCGCCGACTTGATCCTGCTGGACGGCAATCCGCTCCAGGACATCGCCAATACGCGCCGGATCGCGGGCGTATTCGCGCAAGGGCGCTACTACTCGCGCAAAGACCTGGACGGCATGATCGCGCCGCAAATCGCGTTGGTCCATCGCTAAAAGCCTAGAATCTCCCCGTTAATCCCACACGCAGCGCGCGCGGCGAGCCCGGCGAGATGTTGGTGTTGCTGTCTGCGTTCAGGTAGTACTGCTTGTCGAGCAAGTTCTCCAAGTTCGCCTGCAGGCGCCAGCGTTCCGTCAGCGAGTAGAACACGGCCGCATCCGCCCGCGTGTAGCCCGGCAGCGTGACGGTGTTATCCACGGTGGCGAACATGTCCGACCGGTGCAGAATCCCCAAGCCGGCTCCCAGCTTGGGCAGGATCTGATAGTTGTTCCACAAAGAGAAAGTGTGGTGCGGAACCTGGCCGACCTGCTGCCCTGCCAGCGCGGCAGTGGTAGCACTGCTGATAAAGGCGTCCTGATAGGCGTAGCCGCCGGCGATACTCCACAGCCGTGTCAGGTTTCCGTTGAGCCCGATCTCGAAACCATTCGTTCGCGTGCCCCCGGTCTGGATGATGCGAGTAGGATCGTTGGGATCGGTGGATCTGGTGTTTTCGCGGTTCAGGCGGAAGGCCGCGCCGGTGAGCGAGAGGCGGCGATGGAAGTCCCATTTGACGCCGGCTTCGTAGTTGCTGAACTTCTCCGGCTTCACCTGCTGGGTGATGCTGGTCAGCGACGAGAACTGATCGCCCGAGCTGGGCAGATAGGAAGTGCTATAGCTGCCGTAGATCGAGATGTTGCTGAGCGGCTTCACCACGATTCCGGCGCGCGGCGAAACCAGCTTGTCGGTCCGCCGCAGATTCGCGCCCGTGCGATTGTCGTGATACTGCAGATCGAAGCGATCGAATCGGATGCCGGCAATGAGCTGGAGATACTTGGACAGCTGGATCTGATCCTGTACGTAGCCCGCGGCGACGTGGGTGATCAGATGATTGTCCGCGTCGGTCGCGCTCTGGCGCCACGTCACGGGAGTGCGGATGGCGGGAGCCGACAAGGGAATCAGGATGGACGTTGCGGTGTTGTTGAAGAAACCGGTATTGCGGAAATTGTCCGTGAACTGGCGGCCCAGCTCGGCGCCGGCGAGGAGTGTGTGCTTGATTCTGCCGGTGTGCGCCGTGTACATCACATCGGTCTGGTTGAAGAAATTGAATCGCTTCGTCGCGTTGTTGTAGGCGGTCAGAGTGTCCTGCGTTTTATCCGCGCTCACGGCGCCCGGCACGAAGTTCTGGTAGCCGCGATCGTAGGCGCCGAACGTGGTGCGGTTGTGAAGGATGACGCGACCCAATTGCTGCTGGAGGTTTACCGATCCCAGGTTGACGCTGGCGCGCACATCGCTGGCATCGGGATTTCCAAAAAACGTCTCGATCGGAACATCCAGCGGTCTGCCTTGCAACGAGGGAATGCCTCGATCGGCGCCGCGATCGTCACGAAAGCGTTCGTAGCCGAGCGTAATCCTGGTGGTTTTGGCTGGCGTTAGCGTGACGGTGGGATTAAGGCCATAGCGCGTCAGACCCATGTATTTCCGGAAGCTGCCCGAGTTCTCGTACATGCCGTTCAAGCGCACGGCGATTTTATCGTTGAGCGCCTGGTTTAAGTCCGTTGCGAAGCGCTTGTTGTCGTACATTCCGCCGGTCAGCGTGATTTCGCGCAGCGGCATGAACCCGGCTTCCTTGGTCACCCGGTTGACCACGCCGCCGCCGCCGCCGCGGCCGAAGATCATCGCATTGGGTCCCTTGAGCACTTCCACGCGATCCAGGTTATAGAGGTCTCGATAGTACTGCACGTCGTCGCGCACGCCATCCACGAAGAAGTCGGCCGAGCTGGTGTTGCCG
Organism: Bryobacteraceae bacterium; assembly: GCA_035469225.1. Lineage (GTDB taxonomy): Bacteria > Acidobacteriota > Terriglobia > Bryobacterales > Bryobacteraceae > Palsa-187. The sequence continues at coordinate 6,753 of DATIRX010000107.1, read as the reverse complement.
CGAATCACCACCTGGTCGCGATTGTTTTCACCCTGATGGCTGGTGACGCCGGGCACATAGCGCACGACGTCGCCGACGCTCAGCATCATCTGATCGTGAATCAATTGTTGCGTCACCACGGTGATGGATTGCGGGACGTCCAGCAGCGGTGTCGGAGTCTTGGTCCCCGTGCTGCTGACGGGCGTCAGATAAGCCGCGCCTTCCGTTACGGTTACCGCGTACCGGGCTGGCGCTGATTGTTGTGCAGACAAGGGCAAGGCCAGGCTGGTTAGGAGTATATATCTGCAAGTCGGTTGCATCTAGAGACAAAAATACAGTGGAACAGGCTGATCTGGCCAATACTTTTAAGCAAATGACTTGCAACTGAGGTTGAACGGCGGAATATAGGACTCGAATGGTCCGCATTGGGAGGAGGGGGAGAGGGACCTACAGGCGGTTCATTAGGCTGGCCGCATAGCCTGCCCCGAAACCGTTGTCGATGTTCACCACCGTCACGTTGCTGGCGCAACTGTTGAGCATCCCCAGCAAGGCCGCCAGACCCTGGAAGCTGGCTCCGTAGCCGACGCTGGTAGGCACGGCGATGACCGGCACCGTGACCAGCCCGCCGATCACGCTCGGCAGGGCGCCTTCCATGCCGGCGCACACGATCACCACGCGGGCTTCCGAAAGGCGCTCGCGATTCTGCATCACGCGGTGGATGCCGGCGACGCCGATATCGTGGATGGCGATAATCTCGTTGCCCATCACCTCTGCCGTAACCTGAGCCTCCTCGGCCACCGGAAGGTCGCTGGTTCCGGCGCAGACCACCGCGATCTTGCCTTTCCCGCGCAAGGTACGCTCGCGCCAGACGCGCACGGCGCCGGAGGCCGGGAAGTACTCGGCTTGAGGATGCTCGCGCCCGATGCGCTCGGCGATGGCGGCGTCGGCGCGGGTGATCAGGACGTTCTGGGCTTTGTCGAGCAGGCTGGCGACGATGGCGCTCACCTGGTCGGGCGTTTTTCCTTTGCCGAAAACCACCTCGGGAATTCCATGCCGCAAGGCTCGATGATGATCGACCTTGGCGAAGCCCAGGTCTTCAAAGGGCAGGTGGCGCATGCGCTCCATGGCGGCATCGACGTCCACCGCTCCGGCGCGCACCTGTTCGAGCAAACCGCGCAGATGATCCTGATCCATCTATCGTCCTTGAGACATCACTACCCGAAGAACGTTATTGATGCGCGTCGAATAGCCCGCACCGTACTGCTGAAGCCATTCGAATATGTCCGCATCCAGACGCACGGCGACCAACTTCTTTGGAGGACGCCGGAACTGGGCGAGCTGTTTGTCGGTGAGAGCAGGAATGTTGGAATAGTCGAGTTGAGACACGTCGGCGCGTTTCTGTCTCTTGGCGACGCCGCCTAGCGCCGCCTTCTGGCGCTCAGTAAGGGGCTTGTTCCAGATAGATTCGGCGCTCACGCGGATCTGCTTCCCGGGCCGAGATGATGCGGATAACTTCTTCGCCATTTGGGTTCTCCTTACGATACACATGCACCACGATTAGCACAGCCTTCCGTACAGCACCGATCGCGTGCCAACGCTGCTCGCCGTCGATCACCCGGTCTTTGCGGAGCATTAGACCTGGATCCGCGAATACACGCGATGCAGTTTCAAAATCGATGCCGGCGTGCTTCTTTTGGTTTGACCGGTTCTTATCGGCATCCCATTCGAAGCGCATTCTGTTATACATAACGTATAACACACACGAGGAAGCTCGCGCAGGGGCACTGCCTTGCGACTCATGTTTCGTACACGCTGGAGCACGCCCTGCGCGTTCTTGGGCTGCGCGGCGATGTAGTCGTCCACGGATTTGAAGGGGGACTTGAAGGAGGGCCGGGGCACTCGTCCGTAGCGACACGCAGGTTTTTGCGACACTGGCGGGTATGAGCGGTTCGGCTCTCTGGCCTTCGCTGCCGCTGAACGAATGGCAGGATACCTACACCACGCTGCACATGTGGACCCAGATCGTGGGAAAGATCCGCATGACGCTGTCGCCGCCGATCAACCATTGGTGGCACACCACGCTGTATGTCCACTCGCGGGGTCTGACCACCGGGCCGATTCCGTACCCGCAGGGAGTCTTCGAAATCGAGTTCGATTTCGAGAGTCACGAGCTGAATGTTTTAACCAGCCAAGGCCAGCGCGCCCGCCGGCCGCTGCGCGCGGAATCGGTGGCCGATTTTTACTCGGGCGTGATGGAATGCCTGACCTGGCTTAAGATTCCGGTCGCCATCAACCTCAAACCGCAGGAAGTGGCCGATCCGATACCCTTCGATCGGGATTTCAGCCATTGCTCGTACGATCCGGTTTACGCCCGGCGCTTCTGGCAGATTCTGGTCTCGACGTCCAAAGTTCTTCACGTGTTCCGGTCGAAGTTCATCGGCAAGTGCAGCCCCGTACATTTTTTCTGGGGAAGTTTCGACCTGGCATGCACGCGCTTTAATGGGAAACCTGCCCCGCTCCGCAAGGGCGTTCTGACCGGGCCGGCTTATTCGCACGAAGTATCCAGCGCGGGGTTTTGGCCGGGCGGGGGATCGGTTGCGGGTCCGGCATTCTATACGTACTTTGCGCCGGCGCCGGCGGGCCTGGAGAAAGAACCGATCGCGCCCGCTGCCGCGAGCTGGAATCCCGAGCTCGCGGAGTTCCTTCTGATGTACGACGACGTGCGGACGGCCGGCTCGCCCGAAGCGACGCTCCTCGAGTTCTTCGAAAGCACCTATAGCGCGGGGGCTCGTCTGGCAAAATGGGATCGCGCGGCATTGGAAGCTTAAACATGGCGACCACCTGCAAGCATCTCGATCAGATCAAAATCAAACACACCGGCAAACGCGGATGCGAGGAGTGCCTGAAGATGGGCGACACCTGGGTGCATCTGCGATTGTGCCTGACGTGCGGGCAGGTGGGCTGCTGCGATTCATCGAAGAATAAGCACGCCACCAAGCATTTTCATGCCACCCAGCATCCGCTGGTGCGATCGCTCGAGCCGGGCGAGACTTGGGTGTGGTGCTACGTCGACGAGCTGATGCCGGGAGAATTGGAAAGCTAGCGGCGCGGCACGGGCGCAACCTCGGTGATCACCGGACCGGGCAGATCCGGCTCCGGGCGGCCCATCAGGCTCAGGATGGTGGGAACGAAGCTCAGGCTGTCGTAGGGAGTCTCTATGCGCAACCGGGCGGGGATGCCGGTGTCTTTGCCGCCGGCCATCAGCAGGACGGAGTGCGTGGATTCGCGGAAAAACGCCCCGTGGTTGCCGCCCGGATTGAAGCCGCGCGCGTTGAAATTCCAGTGGTCGTTGGCCAGCAGCAGCAAGTCCGTGCGCCGGAGCACGCGCTTGCGGGCGAGATAGCGATCCAAGGCATTGTCCGGGATGGTGGAAACTTCCGAAAGCTCCTCGGCCAGGCCGATGATGCCGTTCGAATAGCGCGTGCGGTGCACGGCGTTAAGCCAGTCGCGCTCGCTGTGCCATCGGCTGAGCCAGCTGGCCCGCTCCTCGCCAGGTATGTGCAATTGGGGATCTTCGAACAGCTGGAGTGGGAGGTCGGGGCCCCAGGCGGCCGGTTCGAGTCGTTTGTTCACGGGCAGGTAGCGAAGCTCGCTGCCGCGCGCCAGAATCACAGCCTGATGAGCGTCGTCGCGCCACAGCAGGATGGCATCGCGGTCGGGTTGATCCTCGGCCGGGAGCAACAACGTTTCCCGCGGGATCCTGACCGCGATAAAGTCCACAGGCTGCGGGGCCAGTTCCGATTGAACGTTGTTCCGGGCCGAAATCGAGCGCAGCGCGGAAAAGTAATCGATGGTATGGAAACTGCGGTCCCAATCGAGAGATCCGTCCTCGCGAAGCACTAGCCCGCCGGGTGCGCGTCCGGTCACGTAGTGCTGCAGATCCCACAGCGAGTTCGCCGGCCCCAGCGACTTGGGCGGAATCAGTTCGCCTATCTTGAACCGCCCGGGATCGAAATCGGCTGGAGTCAGCGCCAGCAACCGCCCGACGATCTCGGCATAGTCCGAATATCCGCGACGCTCCGCCCGCCAGGTGGTCAGCCGCACGCCTTCGCGCCGCGCGTCCTTATCCAAGCCCTGGCTGATCTGCTCCTGAGTGAATTGTTTCTTCTTCTTGGGCTGCGAGTCTACCAGTTTTTGCTGCGCTTCGATGCGGACGTCCAGCGCCGCGAGTTCCTCCGCCAGACGGTCCAGGTCACGCCGCCATTCGGCGCGGACGTTGTCCAGTGTCGAAAACAGCGCGGTTAAGGCAGCGCTTCGAACGGGTCCCGGCAGCCCTTTCTGAGCCAGCTGATCGAGAAGAATCTGGGCGACGTTCAAGGTGTTATTCCGAAGGCCGATGCTGGCGCGCTCATTGCCGTCCAAATCCAGCATCACCGTGGGATACTGGTCGGCCTGGCCGGCCAGGTAGGCTGAATCCGGACTCGGCGTGATGACTTCGGAAACGAACGGGTCCAGCCCCTTCAGCTTGAACTCCTGGAGGGGATGCCGGTTGGTGATGACATGGTGCCCGCCGCCGGCGGTGCTGTTAAACCAGTTCACCAGGCTGAATCCCTGACTGAAGACCGTTTCCGACGTGTTCATGCCGTGGTCGGAAACCAGCACCAGCGCAGTATGGGAAGCCAGCGGACTGGCGACGATGGCGTTCCAGATGCGGCCCACCAGCGCGTCGAGTTTCTCCAGAGCGTGCAGCTGCGAAACAGGATCGGCGGTCAGGTGGGCCAGGTGGTCGTAATCGCCGGTGAAGTAGCCGAGGTAGTGTACGTTCGGATCCTGGAGCGTACGGATCAGCTCGGCTTCATTCTGGCGAAACACAGAATCCGCCCAGGGCAGCCCGAGCTGCCACTCATCCAGGAAGTCCCTGGGCGAGCTGGCCGCGACGGCGCGTTTCAAGGCACCGGGAAACGAGTTCAGCTTCAGGGCGCGCTGTAAAAGCTCCAGGCCCTGAAATCGCTGCTCATAAGGAAAGCGGTCGGCCAGCAGCGGTATGCCGGCCTCGTCCATTAACTCCACGCCCGGCATATCGATGTGCCGTGCGATCGGGTAGCCGAAATAGAAGGACAAGAAATTCAGGTAATCGTAGACGCGCAGGGTGTAGCGGTCATATTCGACGTTGCCGCGGATCTGGAGATGCCGTCCGGTGTCCAGCATCGACCAGGAGGGCGCCGATAGACTGAGACCGCGCACGTAGAAGTTCTCCATCCACGCGCCGTTTTCGCCGAAGACGTGCTGGATCCAGGGCAGCCGGCTATGGCCCTCCCGGCCGCGACCGTCACTCTTTTCGTTGACGTAGCGTTCGAGCAGATGCTCCGGCAGCCCATCGACTTTGATAATCACGACGCGCTGGACTTTGCCCGGCAGGGCGTTGGTATCCGCCGCGAGCGCGCACGTGGAGAACAGCAGAAGTGCCAGGGTTCGCACGGGCTATTGTCCCGCCGTGCCGATGCCGGCAAGAGCGCGCTGGCACAGCTCCCGGATTTCCGCGTCGCCGGTTTCCTGCATGATCCGCGTGACGACACGCGCCGAGCTGGCCGGTGCGCCCATCGCGATCAGCTCGTTCACGGCGCGGCGCACCTCCGCAAGGTTCCAGACGGTTTCCGGATTAGAGGTGGACTTGGCGACCGTCTCCAGAAACCGGACCTGGTGTTCGGCGCGCCTTTCCCGGTCCAGGGCCACCGCGAGCGTTGCGCTGTCCGGTGTCTCATGGTGGGAATAGATGCCCAGGGAGGTCCATTTCGCGAGCCTGAGTCCGGCGCGCGCGGGGAAGCCGTGCCGATGCCCGGCCATCTCCGTATTGCGAAGGCGCTCCAGCCGGGCGGGCAGGCCCTTGGGATCGTCGGCGTAGCGCAGCAGCGCGTCGTACTGGCGGCCGGCGATCTCGGATTCTTCGAACACGCTATCTTCCAGCGGATTCACGCCTAGAATTTCCAGGCGGCGCTGCAAATCCGCACGCAGGGCTGGATCGATGGAGCCATCCAGGGCCAGCCACCGGCGTACCTGCGTGAAGGCTCGCAGGCGGGCCGCCCGGTTGTTGGGGTCTCCATGACGCGTTCGCAAGAAGTTCCAGGCCCAGGAACCGGCCATGTAGGGCCAATTGCCCCACTTGGAGATTCCCAGGACGCCGCTGACCGCGTCGCCGGCGGCGAGCCTCAGCATCTCGCGGTTCTTGGGCTTGCGAGTATTTCGAAAATCAACCAACAGCAGGGGGACTTTGGGGTATTCCAAGCCGTACATCGCCAGCGGAATCAGCTCGCGCGTGGTGGTGTCCGCGGCGCCTGCCTCCACCTGCCGCCCGGATGCATCGAAATAACGCTTCTGCGTGTACCCCGTCCAGTCCTTCAGGCGCGAGTCCGTGAAGGGATCCCCGATGCCGAGAAAACGCCCGTCGAACTTGCGCGCCGGGCTGCCACCGTTTGAAACGAGGTCTTCCCGGGCGATCCACAGCAGCGCGTGGGTCCGGGAGCGCGCGAATCCCAGCGGTTCGAAATACAGGCCGTTTTCCTCGGCGCGCTGGCGCAGCAGCTCCCAGTTATGGCCGCGGGTTTCTTCGGTTTGCTCCCGATTCTTGAAGTACGCTTCCGGCAGCTTCTCGGCGTGCACCAATCCGCCGAGAGTTTTTCCGGCCAGGGCCAGCCGAGCCTGCATTTCCAGTAGTTCCGGCTCGCTAAACAGCCCCCTGGCTTCCGGCGCTTCTTCGAGTTGCGAGACCACCGCGAA
>DATIRX010000106.1:0-11596 GCA_035469225.1 Bryobacteraceae bacterium | reverse complement strand
CCACGGCCAGCAACGCTGCGCCCGCCCATACGGCCACCCGGCGGCGCGGGATCGCAGCCGGCGCTGGCGCGGGCTGGAGCACGTCACCCAGATCCCGGGCCACGTCCGCCATGGTGATCACGCGCTTCTCCGGGTCCTTCTGAAGACATCGCGCGATCAGATCGGTGAGCCCGGCGGGAACCGTGGGGTCCACTTCCGCGGCAGCTCGAGGCTCGATGGTGGCGATCTGATGCAAAGTCGCTTGTGCATTGGCGCCCTTGAAAGGACGCTGTCCGCAAGCGACCTCGTACAGGATGATGCCGAAGGAAAAGATATCGGTGCGCCGATCGACGGGTTCGCCCTTCACCTGCTCGGGGGACATGTAGGACGGCGTTCCTACGGTGGTCCCGGCTCGAGTCAGGGTCAATGCGCGGGTGTCCTCCGGATCGTCACTGGGGTCCACTTCCATCCGGGCCAAGCCGAAGTCCAGGACTTTGGCGGTGCCATCCTTGGTGACCATGATGTTGTTGGGCTTGAGGTCGCGGTGGATCATTCCGGCTTCATGCGCTTTGGCGATGCCGCCCGCGGCCTGGCGCAGATACCCGAGCATCTGGTCCCGGGATGCGCGGCGGGATGCCTGAAGTTCGAACAGAGATTCGCCATCCACGTATTCCATGGCGATGAACTCGACCCCGTCGACGGTGTCGAATTCGTAGATCGTGACGATATTGGGATGATTCAACGCGGAAGCGGCCTTGGCCTCCCGCGCAAACCGCATGCGCTGCTGCCAGCTGCCGTGATCCGGCAGCAACAATTTGAGCGCCACGGTGCGTCCCAGGCGGGTGTCCACGGCCTTGTAGACGACGCCCATCCCGCCCTCGCCGAGTTTGTGGAGGATCCTGTAGGGACCTATTTCCCCGCCTTCGGGAAGGGGCGCAGAATCCATGGTGGCCGTCGCGGCTGCGATGGCGGGTCCGGCCTGGCCGTCGATCCAAGCGCTCTTCTCCGCGGCGGCGATGAGGGACTCGACTTCCTGGCGCAAAGCTGCGTCGGTCCCGCAAGCGTCCTGCAAGAAGGCCGCGCGAGCCTCCGGCGCCAAGGCCAACGCTGGATGGAGAATCGCCGTGATCTGGCGCCAGCGTTCCGGATTCATTTCAACGTCGAGACTATCACAGCGCGCTCTACCGGCGGCCTAGTTCCCGCACCAGCCAGGCACGGGCCGCGACCCAGTCGCGATTGACGGTGGATTTAGAAACGTGGAGAGCCTCGGCGGTTTCTTCAATCGACAATCCGGCGAAGAAGCGCAGCTCCACGATGCGCGACTGCTGGGGATCGAACTCGGCCAGGGAATCGAGAGCATCATCGACGGCGACCAGGTCGTACCGGCGCCCCGGGGAAGGGTCGAGGGCCTCATCCAGAACCAGCGTAGTGGCTCCGCCGCCGCGTTTCGCGCGAAGGCGGGCACGAGCGTGATCCACCAGAATCCGGCGCATGATCTGGGCGCAGATGGCGAAAAAATGGGTCCGGTCCTGCCATCGCGCCCGATCCTGCCCCACCAGGCGCAAGTAAGCCTCATGGACTAATTCGGCGCTTTTTAACGAGTGGTCGGGACGTTCCCTGCGCAAATAGCGTTTTGCCATCTGGCGCAACTCCGCGTAGACCAGACGTGTGAGGTCTTCGCCGGCAGCACCGTCTCCCTGGCTCCATTTGCGGAGCAGCCCGGTGATATCTTCTTGTGATTGCACGGATTATCGACAAGGTTAGCAGCTGTCCGCCACAGCCCGGTTGGACGCACCCGCCCGTCGTCGACGCCGACCATGAAGAAAGTGTCATAATACTTGATATCACATGGATATTCTTAAGATGCTCGCGGAACTCCGCGCCGAAAGAGAACGGATTACCGAGGCGATTCTGGTCGTTGAGCGGCTTGCGATCGGTTCGGGCGGCAAACGCCGTGGACGGCCTCCCCTGTGGATGTCGGCCGCAAAAACCGGCCTCGCCACGACGACCGAAGAGCCCAAGCAGAGGCGACCGTTTTCGGCGGCGACGCGGCGGAAAATGGCGGCCGCGCAGAAGCGTCGCTGGGCCGCCAAGAAGACGCAGCCAAAGGCGGCTTAGGGCGCCTTTAGCCGTACGTGGCGATGGCTGCCGGCACGTCGCCGGGTTTTGACAGTCGATCCGTGCGGGTTATCACATTCTTCGTCTTCGCCTTTGGGGCTATCACAGCCCGCATGCTTCTATTCGAAGCCATACCACGGCCCTACCCTTGTGTTCGCTGCTTGTGGGCGATAAAATCCTAAAACAACTGAAGGGGGAAGAATGAAATCCCGATTCTTAGTGGTCACGGCTTGCGCCGCCCTGCTGACCGCGGTGTTACCCGTGATGGCGCATCATTCCTTCGCCGCGGAGTACGATGCAACCAAAACGATCACGGTAAAAGGCACGATCCAGAAGCTCGACTGGGTCAATCCGCATGCCTATTTTTGGGTGGACGTGAAGGACGCGAATGGCAAGGTAACCACGTATGCCTTTGAAGCACTCAGTCCCAACGCGCTCGCCCGGCAAGGCTGGAACAGAAATTCGCTGCAAAAGGGCGAGGAAGTGACCGTCGACGGATACCTGGCGAAGGACGGCAAGCCTCTGGCCGATGGCTCCATCCACGCGAACTCCAAAGGCGTGACACGCGCGGACGGCCGCAAGGTTTTCCAGGGGTCCTCCGCCGACGATGCGTACACGAAATAGGGCGGCCTAGGACCCCAGGATGACCAAACGAGATGCCGGCTCCGTCGCCATTGCGATAGCGGTCGCATCGGCCCTGGCGTTACTTCCTTTCACCAGCTCCGCGCAGTCGGATGAAAAAGCTGGAAAATCTGGACCGGCGGGACCCGGCGGCGTTGAGAAGGGCGGTAAGGGAGGAGCAGGCAAGGGTAAGGCGTCGCCGACGCTTGGGCCGGCCCCCCGCATGCCGGATGGCAAGGCCAGTTTCCAGGGCGTCTGGTCTCCTGCAAACTTTGCCTATACCGGCGGAGCCTACCCGCTGCAGCCCTGGGCGCAGAAGGTCCTGGACGAACGCCGGGCGAACCTGAGTAAAGACGATCCGGAAGGATTCTGCCTGCCTGCGGGCGTTCCGCGGATCTCTCCGTTCCCGCAAAAAACCATCCAGACTCCCGAAGTGCTGGTCATTCTGGAGGAGGGCAATATCCACAGCTATCGCCAGGTGTTTCTGGACGGCCGCCCGCACTCCAAAGAGGACCAGTTATGGATGGGCGATTCGATCGGCAAGTGGGAAGGAAACGACGTGCTGGTAGTGGATACCACCAACTTCAACGACAAGACCTGGCTCGGCGGCAGCGCGCCTCATACCGACCAGCTGCACGTGGTGGAGCGGTTTAGCCGTCCGGATCTGGGACACCTGCAGGTGGACATCACGATCGAGGATTCGGGCGCGTTTACCAAGCCTCACAGTTTTCAGAGGATCTTCAATCTCATGCAGAATACCGATCTCCTGGAGTACGTCTGCAACGAGTTCAATATCGATAAGGACCATCTGGTCGGAAAGTAGAAATGATGCGAAGACGAGTGTTCCATGGGGTCTGCTTCACGAGCTTCCTGCTGGCGTGTGTGGGAGTAGTCGCGCCGGGATTCGCGCAACAGGGACATCCGCTGACGGGTACATGGAACGGCGACTGGGGCACCAGCCCGACGCAGCGAACTCAGATGACGATCGTCATGACGTGGGACGGGAAGGAAACCAAGGGCACGATCAACCCGGGTCCGGATTCCGCGCCCGTCAGCGTCTTCCTGGATGTGATCAATTGGACGGTACGTATCGAGACGGATATGAAGGATTCGGGCGGCAAACCGGTCCATGTTTTAGCGGAGGGCAAGATGGATGACATCGGCAACTACCACCGCACCATCTCAGGGAGCTGGAAGCAGGGCGCGACCAATGGAACCTTCAAGCTGACCAGAGACTAACATGTCATTGGCGATGAAGTACCTAAAGCTGGAAATAGCGAGCGTAAGCGCGGTCATCGCGCTGAGTGCGGTGGCGGCGCTGGCCCAGCGCGCACCTTCGGCAAACTACGAAAACGACAAGAAGGTAAAGCTGGCTGGAGTGGTCACCAGGATCGACTGGGTGAATCCAAGCGCGTTTTTCACCATAAATGTTAAGGACGCTACTGGCACGGTCGCACCGTGGGCCGTGGAAATCGGGAACCCGCTCGACCTGCAGAAGGACGGTTGGAAATGGACCACCCTGCACATCGGCGACATGGTCACGGTGGAAGGAATCCCTGCCAGGGGTCCCCGGCGGCAGGCTATGGCGACTTCCGTAGTGCTGGCGCGGACCGGCGCGAAGCTGTTTGTGGCGTCGAACAAGCCGCGGGCCAAGGCGGCGAGCCAGCCTGCTCCGCGCTGGCCGGATGGTCATCCCCGGCTCGGACCCGCGCCCGGGAAAAAGGGATATTGGGGAGCTCCGAGTTCTACCGTGCTGGTGGAAAATACCGGCGTCACCATTCCCATGAACCGCGACGGACTTTTAGCCAATATTACGGATGCGGATAAGGTGGCGCCTTTTCAGCCTTGGGCGAAAGCCGTCTACGAATATCGCCAGCGGACTCTTTTCAAGGACGATCCTTACAACCGCTGCATACCTCCGGGCGGAGCGCGGCACTTTCAAAACCCGTATGGATTCCAATTCATCGAGCAGCCGGATGTCGGGCGCATCCTCCTTTTGCTGGGGGGAGGAGACCGCAATTGGCGCATCATCTACACGGACGGGCGTCCCATCGGCCATAAAGACGAATTGGTTCTGACCTACTACGGGACCTCGGTCGGAAAATGGGAAGGGGATACCCTGGTGGTGGACACCGTGGGATTCAATGAGAAGTTTTGGTTTACCAACGGAGGGCTGCCTCACACGGAAGCTCTGCATCTGACGGAGCGCTTGACACGATCGGATCTCAATACGCTGAGGTACCAGGTGACCGTGGACGACCCGCAAACGTATACTAGGCCTTGGACCGGGGGGTGGACCATCCAGTGGGTTCCGGACGAGGAAATTCAGGAATATTTCTGCGAGGAGAACGCCGAATCGACGTTCGTCCGATAATGGATGGAAGGGAGACAACTATGCGACTTAACTTGCTGGGTGCAGGGCTGGCGATCGGCCTGATCCTGACCGGGATACCGGCGGCGGCCCACCACTCCTTCGATGCGGAATACGACTCCACTAAAATTGCGAACTTTACGGGAGTGGTTACGCACGTGGACTGGCAGAATCCACATGCCTTCATTTTCATGAACGTCAAGGATGAAAGCGGCGCAACCAAGAATATTCGAGTGGAGCTGGGTCCCCCTTACGCCCTGATCCGGGGCGGCTGGAAGAAGGACACCGTGAAGATCGGAGACCAGGTCAGTATCTCGAATGGGGCGCTGGGCAAAGATCCGACGCTGAATTGGGTGGGAGCCGTCAACAACACGAAACTGACGCTGCCTTCCGGCCAACAGATGGGTCTGAGATAACCAGGTGCGCGTGGTCGGTCGATCCAGCGTTGGCGTGTTGGCTTGCCTGGCACTCCTGTCCATGGCGATTCCCTTTTTTGCCCAGGACGCAGCGGCGCCGGGGGCAGGCAAGGGCGGCAAGGGGGGAGGGAAGGCGGCGGCGCCCGCGAAGCCCGTACGGCCCGTGTTGCCGGCTCCTCGATGGCCCGATGGAAGAGTCAACCTGGGGGCTGCGCCCAACGCCAAGGGATATTGGGAATTGAGACCGGGCTTCGCCGGACGCCCGGTGGGCAACGTGCCCTTTCAGCCGTGGGCCAAGCAGCTGTTCGACTACCGCCAGTCGAGCCAAAAACTGACCAGGCCCCCGTACATCGACTGCAAGCCGGCACCCGGTCCGGAGTTTTTGCTGGCCCCCGGATTCGAGATCGTGGACGCACCCGAGCTCAAGAGCGTCTTCATCCTCAACATGGGCGGGCCCCACTCCTGGCGGGTGATTTACACGGACGGGCGAATGCATCCCAAGCCCGAGGACCTGAGGCCGACTTCTCTCGGTCATTCCATCGGCCGCTGGGAAGGGGACACGCTGATCGTCGATACAGTCGGTTTCAACGAGAAAATCTGGATCATGGGATCGTATCCGACGACCGACCAGCTGCATCTCACCGAACGTTTCACTCGTCCCACGCTGGGGTCTCTGGAATACGAAGTGACGGTTGACGATCCCGGAGCCTACACGGGATCCTGGAGCGCGCGCGGGGTGATTAACGAGTCGGGAGCCGCCGGATTTGTCGCCAACGGCGAAATGTTCGAGTATATCTGCCAGGACGACCGGTAAACCGGCACCTATAATTCGTTTCTTCGTGACGAGGCTTCTGCATTCGGATCGTATATAATCCACACATGCCAAAAATACCCTGGAGCACAATTGCGCTTGGCTCGCTATTGCTCATCCCGGTTTGCTCAAAAGGAGGACAGGAAGTGCAGTCTCCGCAACCTGAAAAGTCGAAGCCGCCTGTCAAAACGGAGCAGCGCGGTCGCATTCTTGGAATCGGCGGCGTCTTCTTCAAATCCGCGAATCGGGATCAGACGCGCGAATGGTATTCGAAGCATCTTGGAATCGCCGACAAAGGCGGCGGCGCGATGCTTCCGTGGCGCGAACACGACGACCCGCAAAAGGAACACGTTACCGTCTGGACGGTTTTTCCCAGCTCCACGGACTATATCCCCGCCACGCAAGCGTTCATGGTCAACTACATTGTGGACGATCTGGATGCTTTGCTCGACCGCTTAAAACAAGAGGGCGTCAAGATTGACGCCAAACGAATGAACGAATCCTACGGCCGTTTTGCCTGGATCTACGACCTGGACGGGAATAAGATTGAGCTCTGGCAGCCGCTGCCCGCAAAGCCCTGAAGGGACACTCCAGGGCCCGGGGCGCGCTTACTTCAACGGCGAGTAGTCGGTTGCGCTCATAAACGTGACTTTGGTGGTCAGAGGCACGAAGTACTTCAAGCGCAGCTCGGTCCATTTGGGGTCGGCATTGAATGCGGCCCAGCCTGCTTCCCGGGCCGCGCGGTCCTTGTAGGAAAGAAGATAGACCAGCGTGTTGGGATCGTCCAGGCTCTGCCATACCGCCATCACGTCCACGCCATTCTTCTTGAATACTTCCAGTTCGCCCTCGCGAAACCGCTTGTGCAGCTCCGTGATGCCGCCTTTGAACTGGCCAACACCATCGCGGGTGGGATCCACGGTGTAAAAGCGCACTTCGAAGCAGCGGGAATCCTTGGCAGTGTTCTTGCCGAGGTCGCCTTCGATGTTGGGGCCGCAAGGGACCGTTGAAACGGCCTGCTTCCCTTTGGCTTTTGCTTTCGCGGCGTCCGCGGCGGGGGCGGGCGCTTGCGCCTGGACATTTTGGGGCGTCAGCAGGCGGACGCCTAAACTGGTGATGGCGATCCCGGCCACCATGCCCGCAAAACCGGTCAGAATCAGTCGCTTTTTCATAAGGTCTCCTTTGTGATGATCCGTTCCTAAAGTTACTGCGTGGGAGCAGCCGGAAGCTGCGCCTTGCCGTCGAGCGCGAAAACCAACAGCCTGGGCGGCACTTGCGCTCCGCCGCGTCCACTGCCTTGGCCGCCGGTGAGGGCGACATACTGTTTGCCGTCGAGCATATACGTAATGGGCGGGCCCATGCCTCCCCGGAGTCCGGTCTGGATTTCGAGAATTCTTTCGCCTTTATCGGCGGTGTGGGCCATGAGTCGCCCGTCGGGAACCACCTGGAAGACCAGGTTCCCGCCAGTCGCGACCGTGCCGCCGCCGCTTCCCCCGCCCACGGGCGCGCGCCAGCGTTCCTTCTGGTTCACGATGTCCCAAGCCAGCAGAGCGCCTGCTGGTGCGCCTTCGGGTGCGAGCGGTCCGATGCCCGGCGGGGGAGGCAGGGGAGCCAGAGGCTTGGCCCCGGCCGGAGGAGGAGGCGCACCGCGTCCACCGGCCTGGCCAGTGTTCATCTGATTTTCCTGGTAAACGAAATTCGGATTGTAAGAAAACGCGCGCGTGCCGCTGACCGATGCCGGCACGTACACCAGACCGAGTGCGGGATGGAAAGACATGGGCGCCCAGTTATGCGCGCCTCCATTGCTGGGCGCGAGCGGAATGGGTTGCGCGTGATAGTAGGACTCCGGATTGACGATCGGCCTGCCGGTCTCCTCATTCAGGCCCTTGGCCCAGGTGACGCGCGCGAACGGCTGGCCGGAGATGAACTTGCCGCTGACGCGGTCGATCACGTAATAGAATCCATCCTTGTTGGCCTGCATGATCACTTTGCGCTGCTGGCCCTTGATGGTAATGTCGGCGAGCATCAATTGCTGGACGCTGTCGTAGTCCCATTCATCGCCGGGGACCATCTGGAAATACCACACCAGCTTGCCGGTATCGGGCCTGACGGCGAGAATGGAGGCGGCGTACAGATTGTCCTTGTCCTTTCCCTGCTTACGGGCGTCCGCGGCCCAGGGGCCGGCGTTGCCGGTTCCGACGTAGAACAGATCCGCATCCGGGTCATAGGACATGCCATCCCAAACAGAACCGCCGCCGCCCATCTTCAAGCCTTCCGGATCCCAGGTTGCGGCGGCCCTGCGCATGTCGTCGTTCTCGAAAGGCTTCCCGGGATCGCCGGGGACGGTGTACGTTCGCCAGGCGAACTGGCCGGTCCTGGCGTCGTGCGCTTCGAAGAATCCGCGGGTGGGAAATTCTCCGCCGGCGACGCCAATGATCACCTTGCCTTTGGCGATGCGCGGCGCCATGGTGATGGTGTAGTTATGCTGAGGATATTCAACCCGCGATTCCCATACGGGCTTGCCGGTCTCGGCATTCAGCGCGACCAGCCGTCCATCAATGACGGGATCGATTATGTTGCCCTCGTAGATCGCCAAGCCGCGGTTCACCGCGCCGCAGCAAATCTTGGGCTGCACGGCCCCGCGGCTTACTTCCGGATCCCAGCGCCACTTTTCCTTGCCGGTGCGCGCGTCGACCGCATAGACGATGCTCCAATTGGTGACATTGTAAAGCGTCCCGTTGGACATCAAGGGAGTGCCTTCCTGATTGCCTCCGCCGGGGCCGATTTCGTAGGACCAGTCGAGTCCCAGGCGGCTGACGTTGGTGGCGTCGATCTGCTTAAGGGGGCTGTAACGGGTTTCGCCTGGAGTGAGTCCGTAACTCAGCCATTCTTCTCCAGTCCTGCCGGCATTCCTCAGCGCGGCGTCATCCACGCGGCGGGGCTGCTGGCCGGGCGCGACACCTGGAACAACCCAAGCCCACAGCAGAACTCCAGCCACTAACGTCCATAGCGCCGCCCGGCGTGCGTTCATTTAACCACCTGGTGTTTCCCCGCGCGAAGCTCCCGCTCCGCGGAAGCGTCCACTGCATTCTATCGAAGTTCGGGGTGCTCTCCCGGCAGGGTCGCGCGCTCAGGCAGGCGCGAGGAAAGAGCGGGCTGCTCGTGCAATTCCCTTCAGAATCCGCAGCCCATCCTCTTGTGAGCCTGTATCGAACTGCTTTCCCGAGTGATCGACGGCATTGCTGACCATCGCGATGGATGCTACCGAGACTTGCCGCGCGTTGCCAAAGGCGAAAAGCGACGCCGCCTGCATCTCGACCGCAAGGACACCCTCTTTGGACCACTTCTCCAGTTGTACTTTGCTCTCACGATACGGGGCATCGGTCGTCCACACCCTGCCCGAGCGGACGGCCCATCCAGTGGCGATCAACTCCCGTTCGAGAAGCGGGACCACTGGCGAACCGCACACGACTTCTCGGCTCGGCGGCAGGTAGTGATAGGAAGTTCCTTCATCCCGAATCGCGCTGGTTGCCACCACCAGGCATGGCAACGGTAATTCCGGAGACACGCGCCCGGCGGAGGTCAAGCCGATGATGAGTCTGGCTCCGGCGGCCTGGAGTTGCTCAGCAATGAGCACCGCGTAGGGTCCGCCAATGCTTCGGGCGATCATTCCGCACGTTATGCCTTCGAGATCCAGCGCGAACATGGACGTATGAAAACACGCCCATGCCTCGAGGGGCTTAGCCAGGCCTTCTCGAACCAGCCAGTCGGTCAGATCGCCATCGAATTCGAGGATGCACACCGCGGGAACATTTTCCGCAGGGATTTGCCGCCTCCGGCGTACATCGTCGATCAAGTCCCGGGCGGTGAACACCGACGCGTCATCGAGCGGATGATCCAAGATCGGAGGATGCGAATCGTCCGTCATGCTCGGTAGAAGCAGCAGTAGAGAAACTGCTGGGTGGTTCCAGACGGCGTGCGGTGCAGCTCCGTTACGCTTTCGATGAAACGAAACCGCGGACTAAACTCCGCCTGTAGCGAGTCCACGTCATAGCGGACGGTGTCCAGGCCACTGCACTTGACGGGTCCTTCCGGCCCGAAGGCGCCGATAATCACATGGCCGCCGGGCTTGACCGCGATCGCAGCTCGACGAACGTACGCGAGACGCTGTTCCGGCTCTGTCAGAAAGTGAAATACGGCACGATCATGCCAAACGTCGTAAGCGTGCATGGGCAATTCGGCCTTGGTCACGTCGGCGACGAGCCAGATAACCTGAGGTGATGCGGAACCCAGTCGTTGTTTGGAGTGCTGAATGGCCGTCGGGGAGATGTCCAGCACCGTAAGGTTGAGGTACCCTTTGCCAATCAGATCGTCGACGAGAGTGGATTCGCCGCCGCCCACATCGATAATAGACGCCGAACGATCGCCCGCGACGCGTTCGATTAAGGCGAGCGATGTTTCGAGATGGGGGCGAAACCAACTCACCTCGGCCGGCGCTTTTGTGGCGTAGACGCGCTCCCAATGCGTTTGCGTATCCATTCCGTTCTCACAGTGTAGCGCCCGATCGGAATTGGACAACGTTGCTCTTTCGAGGATCCGAGATTCAAGGGCGAACCGTCGGGTTCACTTGATCCAGATATTACGAAACGCCACGGGGGAATTCGGATACGACTGGATGCCGATGAATCCAGCCGGAGCGCTGTTGATCCGGGCGACACCCCGCTCGGTGTCGGTGTTGTCGAAGACAGTAGTCAACTGCGATGCGCCGGTCTCGGTATCGGTGAGAGTCACTTCATAGTGATTGCCCGCGACCACGATGTCGTACTGCATCCACACGCCGGGACGGGTCGCAGGCCCGGGAGTGTATTGCTGGATTCGGGCGTCGGTACCGCCGGTGTGGATAATGGCGTCGCCGGCGGGGATTTTATAGATCGCGCCGGTGCGGTTCTTAAACAGTCCGTCGGGTTCCGGCCGGCGGCCGTAATAATCCTTGGTCACGTCTCCGCGGGCGTTATCGTCGATCTGGACTTCGAACCCTGAAGAGACGGCGCTCCACGCGGGATTGGCGGCGACAGCGGCGCCTTCGGAGACGGCACGCTGCCTCAAGGCGGCCGGTAACCGCTCCAGCGGATTCCGAAAGCGGATGAATACGCCGCTATTGCAATTCGCCGGGTCGAACACCCGGAATTGCAGACGCAGGTGGAAATCGTCAAACGCCTGCGGCGCATAGTACAGCAGGGAGAAGTCGGCTGAACCATAGCTGGCCAGTTCGCCGTTGAGGAA
>DATIRX010000105.1:0-4383 GCA_035469225.1 Bryobacteraceae bacterium | reverse complement strand
CATGATGGTGCCGGAAGAATTGCCACGAGTATCGACTTTGCTCTGCCATCGCAGCTCACCGGTGCGGGCATCCAGGCCCACCACGTTGCTATCGGGCGCGGTGTAAAAGATCAAGTCGTCGAAAATAGAGAACGTCTTCGACCGGGAGTTGTACACTCGTGCCGGTGCCCCGCGGCCGCCCGCTGCGGGAGCAGCACCGCGCCCACCGCCCGCAGCACCTGCAGCCGGAGCCGCCGGCGCTGGCGGCTGCGGACGGGTGTATTCCCATAAGAGATCGCCGTTGGTCGCGTTCAGGGCCATCACACCGCCGGTGGCGGTCATGATGTACATCGTGCCGCCGCGGACCAGAGGCGTGCTTTCCACAGTGCCGGCCGGCGTGCCTCGGGACCAGGCCATGCGAAGCTGGCCGACGTTCTGGCGAGTGATCTGGTTCAGAGGACTGAAGCGCTGATCGTCGTAGGTCCGGCTGAAGCTCAGCCAGTCATTGGGGCTGGGGTTGGCCAGCTCCGCGGCGGTGACCGGCCTATAGCCCTGGACCTGCGCCCGTACTGCTGGAATCACAACAGTCCCGATGCATGCAATACAGAGCAGCGTCCTGGTCATCACATCCTCCTCAGCTCTCTTCAACAGCGCCTACCGACTGCGTAGTTTACCGCAATGGATAGGGAGACGGGGTGGATTGCTTAGGCCAAGTCGGGTGAACGCCTAATGTACAGGCTCCGCGATCGACTATAGACTGAAGCTGCCTGGTGTGCCAGGTCCTATGCAACGCTGCAAACAGTGCGAGTCCCCTTTGGCTAAAACCGACGTTTCCTGCATCAATTGCGGAGAACTGATCCAGGTAGCCGAACCTAAGACCAATCTCAAGAAACGCTTCGGCAAAGTGGTGACGGTGCTGTTCATAATATCGTCCGCCTTGACCGTGGTGGCGCTATTCACCAGCTATGTGGGCTCATTCTTGACGTGCCTCGGCGCCACCATCGTGCTCCTGATGGTCAAGAAGTCGGCGGACGAAATGTCGTCTTCCGAGCAGTAGACGCCGCCGTTCGGCGGCTGTTCCATCCTTAGTGGTCTAGGAAACGCTCTGTTCGGCAACGGCCTCCCCGCGACTCGGGATCTCGTGTCGCGAGGACGCTTGCTGCTTCACGGTATACATCCTGCGGTCGGCTTCTGCTAGCAGAACATCTGCATCGGAGCCATCCATGGGATAAATCGACGTGCCCACGCTCATCGAGATGCATTGCTCGCCGCACACGTTCCATCCGGACACGTGCGCCACGCCTTGCAGCCGTTCCACATAGGACCAGCGCAGATCTTCGCGTAACCCGGGAACCACGATGACGAACTCGTCTCCACCCATCCGGGCGACGTAGTCCGACTTGCGGCAGACGTCCTGCAAACCTTTCGCGACAGCCTGGAGCACCTCATTGCCCTTCAAATGTCCAAACCGGTCATTGACCTGTTTAAATCCATTCAGGTCGCAAACCAGCACTCCCACGGTGGCCTCGTCCCGCTTGGCTCGCGCAAGCTCGCGTTGCAGATGCAGCTCCAGAGAACGTGCGTTGGGAACGCCCGTCAAGTGATCGGTGACCGCCAGCTTCTCTGTGTCGTGATACCGCAGAGCGCTTTCCACCGCCGGAGCAACCTGCTGGCTGACGGCTTCCAGCAACCGCAGGTGATCGCGATTAAAGGCGTGCCGGTCAGGATGATACAGAGTCATCACCCCGACCATTCCCTTGGGTCCCATCATCGGGACGGCCAGCGCCGATTGCAGCTTGTAGACCACCACCGAATCGTTCTTGAATCCGAATTCCATGCAGGGATCCCCATTCAGGATCGAACTGTCATGCTGGATAACCCGCCCGGATAGTCCTTTTTCAATCGGGAACGGATCGCGGCCGAACAAATGATTCTGCTCCCCGACAATCTCAATGGGCTCCAGTTCCTGCCCGCGGCTCACATAGATCGCCAGGGTATCGTGCGCAATCATCTGCTTCACCTGTTGGTGGATGGCAGAGGTCACTTCACTGGCGCCCAGGGAGTGGGTAAGAGCGTTGGCCAGAGTTTGCAGCAGTTGTGTTTCCTGTCGTGCGGAGACGATGGGATCCAGGATCGAACGCCCATTTGGCCTGGACTCTGCGTTCACGCTGGCGGCCAGATGGCCCAGGTCTTGGCTCGGAGCCACGCCTGACTGGGCCCCGGTTTGACTCATCACTTCTCCCCAGGCCAGCCGTTCCAGTTCCACATAACGCTTTTGGAGCACGGACACCACCACCGGATCGAAGCTTCTTCCGTCTTCTTTCGAGACTCTCGCCATCGCCATATCGATGGGTAAGGCACCTCGATAAGGTCGGTCGGAGGCGAGCGCATCCAGGCAGTCCACCGCCGAGAGAATTCGCGCTCCAATCGGAATCTGTTCGGACTTGAGTCCGCGGGGATACCCGGTGCCATCCCACTTTTCATGATGGGTCGCGACGATCTGCAGCACTGGATCGGGAAAGTTCATGCGGGCCAGCATATCCGCCCCGTTCAAAGGATGGGTTTTCATCTTTTCCCATTCCTCCGGCGATAAAGGCCCGGGCTTGAGCAGGATGTGGTCGGGAATACCCAACTTGCCGATATCGTGGAGCAGGGCAGCCACGTTCAGATGTTCCAGCTGCTCCTCGGTCAATTGCAGTTCCCGTCCCACCGCGCGCACATAGAACTGGACCCGACGCAGGTGCATGTGGGTAGTGTGGTCGCGGCCGTCGATGGCGACCGCCAAGGTCTCCAGCGTTCGCTGGTGGAGTGCGGCGAGTTTGGCCAGACTTCGCTTCTGCAGGGCGTCCAGCTCTTCCCGGTGCTTGGCCTTGGAATCGAACCAGGCCCGAAAGGCGGCATCCAAGGCAAACAACATGGGGAGCGCCACCAGCCCCGCATTCATTTCGTTCAGGACGGCGGCTCCGCGGACCAGGTACGCCAGGTAGGCAACGCCGACAAACCAAGGCAGCACGGGGCGGCACTCTTTACTGAGCACCTCGCTGATGGAAACCGAAATATCTTTGGTCAGGGTCCTTGCCACGCCCCAGTTCAATAGCAGGACCAGCGCACTGCCAATGACGGGCGCGGGAAACAGAGCGTTGTATTTCAGCACCGCGATCGCGTGGTAGACCGTTTGCGCCGTGGCGATCCCGATGGATCCGCTGGCCATGGAAAACACCAGGGAAGAGCTTTGGGGCAAACGCCGTCCGGCTTCCTGAAGTTGGCCCAGGAGCGAAACCACGCAGGCAATAAACAACAGTTCCGGAAGGCTCAGATCCTGGATCGCCAGCAGCATGACCAGGAAACTCGCGGGAATCGCGCTCTTGTGTGTGCTGAGTTTCAACCCCAGCGTGGTGGTGATGGCACACACCAGGTAAAACAGGAAATCGCTCAGATGGCGCGCGTCCGCCCGCGCGAGATTCAGAAGACATACCGTGGTGCCCACGCAGATATAGCCGGACATCAACAGTTGCCGGGAGTTTGAGGATGGTTTCACTGGCGACCCTGAGATTGCACGTCGTGCGCCATTGAGGGAGCCAGTCTGCAAGCACGCGAAGTTCTTTTACCGTAAGCGGATAGCGCTTTGGTCCGACCTGGAAGCCGCAGATCACAAAAAGCCTGCGACACTTCGTCGCTCCAGACCTGGCCAGAATGTCCCAATCGGTAATCGTGGAAGCGCAGCGGAAGTACGGTGCGATACATTGGTCGGGAATACATCGACATGGCTGTTGCCAAACTTGACGTACTAAGCAAGATCACCGACTGCGGTCTAGTGGCAATCGTAAGGGTGGACAATTCCACGGAGGCGGACCGTATCGTCGAGGCATGCGCGGAGGGCGGGGCCACTGCGATCGAAATCACCTTCACTGTTCCAGGCGCGGCTGCGCTGATCGAAGAACTCGCCGGGCGCTTCCCCGCGCGCCAGATCGCGATTGGCGCGGGAACGGTGCTCGATCCGGAAACGGCCCGCATCGCGATTCTGTCGGGCGCGCGGTTCGTAGTGAGCCCTTCTCTAAATCCAAATACGGCCCGGCTGTGCAACCGTTACCAGATACCGTACTTGCCGGGCGCGGGTACTATCGGGGAGATCGTGGAAGCTTTGGAGTGCGGCGTGGATATCGTCAAGGTCTTTCCGGGGGAAACGCTCGGCCCGGCCTTTGTGAAAGCCGCCCGAGCTCCTCTGCCGCACGCTTCGCTCATGCCGACCGGTGGGGTCACCATTGACAACGCCGCGGAGTGGATTGCGGCCGGTAGCGTGGCGCTGGGCGTCGGAGGGAGCCTGACGGCGGGAACAAAGAAGGGTGACTTCAAAGCGGTCACGAGATTGACGCGCAGATTCATCGACGTGATTAGGGAAGCCCG
>DATIRX010000104.1:0-15018 GCA_035469225.1 Bryobacteraceae bacterium | reverse complement strand
CCCAAGAGCCTGCTGCGGCATCCGAAAGTAATCGCGACGGTGGACGACCTGGCCACCGGCGTTTTTCAGACCGTGCTGGACGATGCTCGCGTGGCCGACCCCAGCCGCATCACCCGGATTCTGGCGTGCACGGGCAAGATCTACTATGAGCTGCTGGCGGCGCATGAAACGCGCGGCGGTGATTTCGCGATCGTAAGGCTCGAACAGCTGTATCCGTTTCCGCAAGCGGAATTCAGCGCGGTCTTGCGTCGCTACCCCGGGGCGCAGCACGTCGTGTGGGTCCAGGAAGAGCCGCGCAACATGGGTGCCTGGGCGTTTGTGCGTGGCCATATCCAGCCGATGCTCGGACCGAATCAGGCCATCGGGTACGCGGGACGCCCGCGCAGCGCGAGCCCGGCTCCGGGTTCGCCCAAAGTGCATCAACGCGAGCAGACCCAATTGATCGAGGCGGCCTTCGCCGCACCCACGGTGGCGCGACTCGGGCGCAAACGGCTCGTTCGGCGCAAGAAAGAGAAGTAAAGAAGTTCAGGCGCGGGTTTCGCGGGCGAGCTTGGCTGTGGTGATTGCCTGGCCCAGATGCCGCTGCGTATGCTCGGCGATGTGCACCAGCAAACCCAAGACTGTCGATGGCAGGCGTTTCTTCCCGATATAGCGCGGCTCCTCCATCGAATCTTTCGCGATGGTTCTCAGTCGTGATTCGGCGGCGGCCAGCTTGGCATCCACACCGGCGAGCAGTTCCGCCAGGCTCGCGCCACCCGGCTCGCCTTCCTGCTTGAGCGTGGCGATCTGCGTCTCACTCAACTGTTCGCCGCACAGATACGACACCAGCCGGTCCACGCTTTCCCCCATGTGCCGCAGATGAAATCCCAGCGATGGAAGCGATCCGGTGCGGCGCCAGACGTCCTCCGTGGTGAGACCTTCGGTATAGCGGGCCAGATCCTCGCGGACCATCGCGAACGAATGGAACACCGGCATTAAGTGCGGCGGCACTCCTTCGATGGGTCCATTGAGCCAGGGTTCTGTCATGGTGCGGTAGCCTCCGTAGGCGCGGATGGTGCACTCTCATTGCCGGTCCGATCCACGGCGGAAACCGTGTAGCGATACTTCTTCCCGGCTTCAATTTTAGAATCGCTATAAGTGGGTAACTCGATCAACATCGCGATGTTTGCGAACGGCGCTCCGTCGACCGACCGAAGAACATTATAACCGCGGAAATCCGTTTCGGTGTTGCGCGTCCAGGTGAGTTCGATCGATTGCGGCGTGGCAACTGCCGACAGGCCTTCGGGAACCGCGGGCGGAAACACATCGGCCGGTGTAATCTCGGCCGCATCGGAGACCACGCTCGATTGGTTCTCGCTGGCGATGGTCTGCACGAGATACCGATAGCGCGTGTCGTAGCTGGTGGAGTCGTCCAGATACCGGGGCTGGTCGGAATCGGCGAGCGGCTGCGGCTGCCCGTCTGCTTCCGCGCGGAAAATGCGATAGCGCGGGCCCGCTCCGGTCCAGGTCAACTCCACGCCTTGCGCGACGTTCTGCGGCTTGGGCGTCGAAGGCGCCGGCAGCGGAGGAATCACGGTCAGCGCCACCGGATTCGACCAGATAGACGCTTTCCCCTTGGGTCCCGTGGCGCGCACCGCAAGCACGATCGATTTACCGATCCAATCGCGCACAGGCACGTCGCTGGTGGCCGGCCCGGGACTGGTTACGGGCAACGGCAGGATCTTGTCTGCCGCGCCGTTTTCGTGGATGCGAAGCTCCACCGACCGAACATCCAGCAAGGGCAGGCCTTCGGTGGTGGTGGCGGGCATCGTGAAGGCGATCGCGATGTTGTCGCCGTATTCCCCTGCGCGGAAATCGGTGATGGTAGCGGGAATATCGAGAGTCGGAGGCTGCGGCGGCCCCACATAGCCGCACCCGGACAGAAGCGCTGCTGCCAGCGCAAGAACCCCCAGCCTCACAGAATATACCGGCTGAGGTCCTGATCCTTGACGATGTCGGCCAGCTGCTTGCGCACGTAGGCCACGTCCACCTTCACGTTCTTCTTCTTGAGATCCGGGCCTTCGAAAGAGACAACTTCCAGTAGTTTTTCAAGGATGGTATGCAGGCGGCGCGCGCCGATGTTCTCAGTCGACTCATTTACCCGCGCGGCGAACGCGGCCAGTTCCTCGATCGCGTCTTCGGTGAAGGTGAGCTTGATGCCCTCGGTGTCGAGCAAAGCCTGGTACTGCTTGATCAGCGCGTTCTTGGGCTCCTTCAGAATGCGGATAAAATCGGCTTCGGTGAGCGATTTGAGCTCCACGCGAATCGGAAAGCGGCCCTGCAGTTCGGGAATCAGGTCGCTCGGCTTCGATACGTGAAAGGCCCCCGCCGCGATAAACAGGATGTGATCGGTGCGCACGAAACCGTAACGCGTGTTCACCGTGGTGCCTTCGACGATGGGCAGAATGTCGCGCTGCACGCCTTCGCGGCTGACATCGGGGCCGTGCCCGCCTTCACGGCCGGCGATCTTGTCGATCTCGTCCAGGAAAATAATGCCGCTGCGTTCCACGCGCTCGATGGCGGTACGCGTGACCTGGTCCATATCCACCAGCTTCTGCTCTTCTTCCTGAACCAGGTAATCGATGGCCTCGCTGACCCGCATCTTGCGCTTGCGCGTTCGACCCGCGAACAGGCCGGGAAGCATGTCTTTGAGGTTGATGTCCATCTCCTCAATGCCGGTGGCGGTGGTCACTTCAAACGAAGGGCCGCGCTCCCGGACGTCAAGCTCCACCATGCGGTCATCCAGCTTGCCGGCACGCAGGCGTTCGCGAAGTTTTTCGCGCGTGCGCTCGACGCTTTCGCTTTCCTCCGGCGAAGCGGGCATCAGCAGATCCAGCAGACGCTCTTCGGCGTTGCGCTCGGCGCGATCTTCCACCTCGGCCAGGCGCTCCTCGCGGACCATGTCGATGGAGATCTCGACCAGGTCACGGATCATGGATTCGACATCGCGGCCGACATAGCCGACTTCGGTGAATTTACTTGCCTCCACCTTGAGGAAGGGCGAATTCGCGAGCTTGGCCAGCCGCCGCGCCAGCTCGGTTTTCCCGACGCCCGTGGGCCCGATCATCAGGATGTTCTTGGGCATCACCTCATCGGCCATTTCCGGCTCGAGTTTTTGGCGGCGGATGCGGTTGCGCAGCGCGATGGCGACAGCGCGTTTGGCGTCGGCCTGTCCGATGACGTATTTGTCCAACTCGCGCACGATTTCGCGCGGAGTCAGTTCATCCAGCAGCGGGGTGTCCTCGGCAGCCTGCACGGGAAGATAGATTACCATCAGCCGAGCTCCTCGTAAATCACCGTTTCATTGGTGTAGATGCAGGTCTTCCCGGCGATGGTCATGGATTTTTGCGCGATTTCGCGGGCCGAAAGCTTGGTGTTCTCAATCAGCGCCGTAGCAGCGGACTTGGCGAACGGTCCGCCCGAGCCGATGGCGGCCACCGCTTCATCCGGCTCGATCACGTCGCCATTCCCGCTGAGCAAATAAGTGTCGTCCTTGTCGGCGACTAATAAGAGCGCCTCCAAATGCCGCAGGGAACGGTCAGTTCGCCATTCCTTCGCCAATTCCACCGAAGCTCGGGCGAGGTTGCCGTTATGCTGTTCCAGTTTGGATTCGAAGCGGCCAAACAGCGCGAAGGCATCCGCAGTGGAACCTGCGAATCCCGCCAGAATCTTGCTGTTATAGAGCCGGCGAAGCTTTTTCGCCGACGATTTCAGGACTTCGGAGCCCAGGGTGACCTGGCCGTCGCCCGCCATCACCACCTTGCCGTCGCGGCGGACGCACAGGATGGTCGTGGAGCGGATCTTTTGTCTCATGTGAACTTTTAGTGTATCGCGCTACTTCAGGCAGAGCAGGTTGCCGGCGCGATCCAGGTGAAATCGCCAGCCTTGCGGAATCAGTGTCGTAGAGCCGTAATCGAGCACCAGGGCGGGTCCGCTGCGCGCGACGTTGCGGAGCTGCTCGCGATTCAGGACCGGAACGCTGCGCCAGGCACCGGAGATCCAGACGCGGCGAGTCTCCGCGGGGCCCTTTCGTCGCGGCGAACGCGTCATGCGCGGCCTGGTCACCCGCGTTCGCGCGCGCACGCGAATGGTCACGATCTCCACTTCCCGCCCGGGAATCGAGTAGCCGTAGATGCGAGCGTGCTCGCGATGGAATCGTGGGACGGCTGCAGACCAGGGCACATTCAATTCGTAGCTTTGACCGCGATAGCGCAGGTCGGCGGAGCGCTCGATGGTCGCGCCGGGAGATTCCCGGCGGGCGCGGCGCTCCAGATCGTCAAAACGTTTCTCGATGCGGGCATCCCCCAGCACGCCTGCGGCGTAATCGCGGACGGCATCCGCCATCAGCATTCCCAATGCCGATAGAGCTCCGGCATATTGCGGAACGATCACAGTGCGGACACCCAGCTCCTGCGCGATTTCGCAAGCGTGCAGGCCGCCGCAGCCGCCGAAGGCCACCAGAGCGAACTCGCGGGGATCATAGCCGCGCTCGACAGAGACCGCCCGGATGGCCCGCTCCATGTTGGAGTTCGCGACGCGCAGGATACCGGCGGCCGCAGCGAAACGATCCAGCTCCAGTTTATGTGCCACGCGCCCCATGGCGGCGGCTGCCCGATCCGCATCCAGGCGCATTTCACCTCCCAGCAGGGAGTGTATGCGGCCCAGAACCACGTGCGCGTCGGTTACGGTAGGCTCCGTCCCCGAACCGTAACAGGCGGGGCCGGGATCCGCACCGGCACTTTCGGGGCCCACGCGGAGCAGTCCGCCGGCGTCCACTCTGGCGATGGATCCACCGCCGGCTCCCACCGTGTGAATGTCGAGCATGGGCACACGGATGGGGAAACCATCGACGATGGCTTCGGTCGTTTCTCGGGCTTTCGCCTGGACCAGGCTGACGTCGGTGGAAGTCCCGCCCATATCGAATCCGATGATGTTTCGAAATCCGCTGCGGCGCGCGGTGTGGAGCGCACCCACCACGCCGCCGGCAGGTCCGGAGAGCACCGTGCGTACGGCATCGCGGCGGGCATCGCGGGCGGAAAGGAATCCGCCGTTCGACTGCATGATGGCGATGCGGAACCGGCGGGCGCGCTCCAGTTCGGCGAGGTAGCTTTCCATCAGCGGGCCGACATAGGCGTTCACGGCGGTCGTCGATCCGCGTTCATACTCGCGCAGCTCGGGGCTGACTTCGTGCGAAGCGCACACGTACACGCCCATGGTTCCGAGCGCGGCCAGGACAGCGCGTTCGTTGGCCGGGTTGCGATACGCGTGCAGGAAACAGATCGCGATGGAGCGCACGTTAACGCGCTTCAGACGGGCGGCCAGGCGCTTTAGCTCGCCGGGAGACGGGCGCAGGGCAACCGTTCCGTCGTTGTACTGGCGCTCGCGCACGCCGAAGCACAGGTCGCGAGGGATCAGGGGACGCCTGGGGATCGGCGTGAGATTGTAAAGCTCCGGACGGTTCTGGCGTCCGATTTCCAGAATGTCCTCGAATCCGGCGGTGGTGACAAACGCGGTGCGCGCGCCTTTGCGCTCCAGCAGGGCGTTGGTGGCGACGGTAGAACCATGGACGACGTCCACTTTCCCGCGCCCGGCGACGGCCCTTTCCAGACCCGCGAGAATCACCTGGGCGGGCGAGTGCGGGTTCGACCGGAGCTTGAACGACTCCAGACGTCCGTTGTCATGGAGCACCACGAAATCCGTGAATGTGCCGCCGGCATCGACTCCAATTCGCATTAACTCACGATTGTCGCGTGAAAAGGGGACAGAGTGTCATCATGGAAGTAGCGTGATCCTCCTGCGGGGCGTTTCCAAGACATTTGACGGAAAGCGTAAGGTAACGGCACTGGACGGGATCGACCTTTCCATCGCCAAAGGTGAGATGGCTTCCATCGTGGGGCCTTCCGGATCCGGCAAATCCACCCTGCTGAATCTCATCGGCGGGCTGGATCACCCCAGCGCCGGCGAAGTGGAGCTGGACGGTCAGCCGCTTTCGAAGCTGAGCGACGACGACCTGACTCGCGTGCGCCGCGACAAGATCGGGTTCATTTTCCAGTTCTTCAACCTGCTGCCGACTCTCTCCTGTCTGGAGAACGTGTCGCTCCCGCTGCATCTGCGTGGCTGGCCGCGCAAGAAAGTTCAGGATCGCGCGCGGGAGTTGCTCGATCTGGTCCGTCTGGGCGAGCGCCTGGATCATTTGCCCGACGAACTCTCCGGCGGCGAGCGCCAGCGGGTGGCCATCGCCCGGGCTCTGAGCGTGTATCCGCCGATTTTGCTGGCGGATGAGCCTACCGGCAACCTGGATACGCACACCGGGGCTGAGATCCTGAAATTGATGCATGATCTTCACGATCGGCTGGGCGCGACGGTATTAGTGGTGACGCACGACAAGACAGTCGCGGACAGCTGTCCCCGGACCATCCAGCTGCGCGACGGGCGCGTGTTCGCGGACACACGGCGGGAAGAAGTCCCGCGATGATTCTGCTGCGTCTGATCAGCTGGCCCTATGCTCGCAAACATCTTCTGCGATGTCTGCTGACTACGGCGGGCATCGTGCTCGGCGTGGGTGTGTTCGTCGGGATGCGTACGGCCAACCGGAGCGTGCTGGCGGCGTTCAACCAGACCATCGACCGCATTGCGGGCGGGGCGCAGCTTCAAGTCTCCGCGGGAGAAAGCGGATTCGACGAAGAAGTGCTGGACCGGGTTCGCGGCCTGCCCGAAGTTCGAGCAGCCGCGCCGGTGGTCGAAGCTACCGTCGCATCCGGCCAGACCGCGGCGGATAAGAGCAATCTCCTGATTCTGGGCGTGGATATGCTGGGCGACCGCAGCATCCGCAACTATGATCTGGAAGGCAGCGATGAGGCCATCGACGACCCGCTGGTGTTTCTGGCGCAGCCCGATTCGCTGATGGTCACGAAAAAGTTCGCCGAGGAGCGCGGGCTGGCGGTCAACAGCAAGCTGCCGATGCGGACGATGCAGGGCGACCAGGTGTTCACGGTGCGAGGGATCATGAAGCCGGGTGGCCTGGCGAGCGCGTTTGGCGGCGACCTGGCGGTGATGGATATTTACGCCGCGCAGAAAATGTTCGGGCGCGGGGCGAAGTTCGATCGCATCGATATTGCACTGGAAGAAGGAACGCCTTTGGACGCCGCGACGCGGAACGTGCAGGCGCTGCTCGGCGCCGGGTTTCAGGTCGAGCCGCCCAGTTCGCGCGGGCAGCAGTTCGAGTCCACCTCCCGCATGTACGCGCTGGCCAGCAACATCACCAGCGTATTCGCGCTGTTCATCGGGATGTTCATCATCTACAACACGTTTGCCATCGCGGTGACTGAGCGGCGGCCGGAAATCGGAATTCTGCGCGCCCTGGGCGCTACCCGCGGACAAATCCGAACGTTGTTTCTGACCGAAAGCGCCTTGGCCGGGCTGGCGGGCACCACCGTGGGCGTTGCGTTCGGAATCCTGCTGGCGCGCGCCATGGCGGGTTATATCGGCGGTCTGCTCACCGAAATCTACGGCGTGGCACAAAGCCCCGGCGATCTCACGCTGGATCCGCTGTTGATAGGCGTCGCCGTGGCGATGGGACTGGCTACGAGCCTGGTGGCGGCTGTGATTCCGGCGCGCAGCGCGGCGGGCGTGGATCCGGTGAAAGCGTTGCAGAAGGGCGGATTCCAGTCGCTGGGCGAAGGAGAAAACCGGGCACGCCGGCGATGGGCCTTGGCGTTCGGTGCGGGAGCGCTGGTGGCCTTCGCCTTCGGACGCTACGGCGTCATCACCTACGCCGGGTTCGTGCTGGCGGTGCTGGCGGCGGTGCTGCTTTCCCCGGCCATGTCCTTCTGGCTGGCACGCAGACTTCGGCCTTTGCTGGCGCGGCTGCGGCCGGTGGAGGGAGCCCTGGCGGCAGACAGTCTGATTCAAGCGCCGCGACGGACCTCGGGAACCATCGCGGCGTTGATGCTGTCGCTGGCATTGGTGATTTCGCTGGGCGGACTGGCTCGGGCCAGTTACGATTCGCTGGCGGAGTGGATGCGGATCGCGCTGAACCCGGACTTTTTCGTGACCACTGCCGAAACCCTTTCCTCGCGAAGCTTCGTGTTTCCGGGGTCGCTGGCGGACGGCCTGCGGGCGATCGAAGGCGTCCAGGAAGTACAGCCGGTGCGGAGCGTCCGTGTGATGGTGAAGAACGCTCCCATCATGGTGATCGCCATCGATGTGGCGGTGGTCGCCAGACGCGTCCATCTGCCGCCGGTGGAGGGGAACTCAGAGGAAATGTACCGGCTGGCCTCCGAGGAGAAAGGCGTGGTGATTTCGGAAAATTTCTCGCGATTGCACGCCGCGCACATGGGCGAATTGCTGGAGATTCCCGCTCCCGCCGGAGTACTGCGGCTGCCGATTGTGGGCGTGGTGAATGACTTTTCCGACCAGCAGGGAACGCTGCTGCTGAATCGCGGGCTGTTCTTGCGCTACTGGCACGACGATTCCGTCAACGTCTTTCGCGTCTACGTGACTCCCGGCGCCGATGCGCCGCAAGTCCGGCAGCGCATTCTTAAGGCATTCGGGAGCCAGCAGAGGCTGTTCGTGCTGACCAACCGGGAAGTGCGCGAGTTCATCACGCGCCTCACCGACCAGTGGTTCGGGCTGACCAATGTGCAGACCGCAGTCGCCGTGCTGGTGGCGATTCTGGGCATCGTCAACGCACTCACGGTTTCGATCACCGACCGGCGGCGCGAGTTGGGCGTCCTGCAGGCCGTGGGTGGACTGCGCAACCAGATCCGCCATACGATCTGGCTGGAGGCGATCGCCATCGGAATCATCGGCGTGATCTTGGGTTTGGCGCTCGGCGCAATCCAGCTGTTCTACAGCGTGGAGATCGCGCGGAGGGATTTGGTAGGCATCGGCATTGCCTACGAGTATCCCTTCCAGACCGCGTTGGTGCTGATACCGGTTATCCTGGGAGCCGCATTCCTGGCCTCCCTGGGTCCCGCGGAGAGCGCAGTGCGGGGATCGCTGATCGAGGCATTGGAGTATGAATAAACTTTTGTGGTGGGGCGCGCTGGCGGCCCTGCCGCTGCTTGCACAAGACCCGCGGCAGATCATCCAGGAGGTCCAGAAACGCCAGCACTCGGATTCGCAGCGATACGAGGGCACGCTCGAAGTAACCAGCGGCAACAGCCAGCCAACCACCAAGCGCTGGATCTACCAACGTATCGGGTCGTTCGGCACCAGCAAAGCGATCTTGCGGTTTACAGCTCCGGCGGAAGTGAAGGGCGTGGGCCTCCTGATCGTGAATCATCCGGACCGCGCCAGCGATCAATGGATGTGGCGGCCAGCCATCGGCAGGGATCAGCGGATCGCGCTGCAGGACCGCTCGACACGCTTCTTCGGCACGGATTTCAGTTTCGAGGACCTGGAGGAGCGCGACGTGGATCAGTACGAATACAAACTGCTGGCGGACGAAGGCGCGAGCTGGAAGATCGAATCGCGCCCCCGCAAATCGTCGCAGTACGAGTATTCGTATTTCTGGATCCAGAAGGAACACTATACGTTCATCAAGATCGAGGCCTACAACAAGAAGGGTTTGGTTCGGGTGATCGACTATAAGAACCACGAACAGATCAAAGGGATCTGGACGTCCCGCCTGACCGAGGTTTATGACGTTATCCGAAAGAGCCGCACGATTCTGAAGTACGACAAGCTGGAATACAATCTGCCGATGAAGGACGAAGACTTCAGCTTGCAGGCGCTGCGGCGCGATCTGTGATGGACGCCGGCGCACTGTTGCTGCTGGTTCTGTTGGGCCAGCAATTCGAGCAGCGCGGGTTCATTGAGAATCGCACGGTTTTGTATCCGCAAACGGCGCCCAATGACAGCGCGCACATCGTGGACGAGGTGTTGCTCCGCGAGGAGGCGTCGTACAAATTCACCTCCTGGCTCACTCTCAACGGCGCTTTCGATGCCCGCTCGGATTCGCACCGGCAGACGGCGCGGGAATGGGCGGTGGATGCGGACGATCGCAGCGTCCTGCGCCCGGCTTTCTCCGTGCGACGATTCAGCGCCACGATTCACAAGGGCAAGGTCACGGCGGAGATCGGCCGGCAGTTCATCCGCTGGGGCAAGACCGACATCCTGAATCCCACGGACCGGTTCGCGCCCAAAGATTATCTGTCGAGCGTCGTGGATTCGGATTTTTTGGGCGTGACGGCGGCGCGGTTTACGATTGAATCGGGCGGAAACACGGTGGACTTGGTGTGGCAGCCGTGGTTCACGCCCAGCCGCACTCCGCTGCTGAACCAGCGCTGGACCGCGCTGCCGCCGGAGGCCGCGGGCATATCGCTCCGGGACGCGGGCGCGGTCTACCCTGGCGGGTCGCAGTATGGAGCGCGATGGAACAACGTCGGATCGGGATACGAATACTCGTTGTGCTTTTTTGAAGGGCGACAGAACTTGCCGTCGTTTCAACTTGAAGCTTCCTTTGCTTCGCAGACCACCGGCTTTCCTGATTTCACATCGTTCGAGTTTCGACGCAGCTATCCGAAGCTGCGGTTGTACGGAGGCGATGCTGCCGTTCCGCTGCGGTGGCTCACGATTAAAGCCGAAGCGGCGTATTTCACGTCTTCGACTCCGGGCGCGGAGGAATATGCGCTGTATGTGATCCAGCTCGAACGGCAGGTGAAGGAGTGGTCGTTGGTCGCCGGTTACGCGGGCAGCGTAGTCACGCGCGACGCTGCATCTCCGCTGCAGTTTGCGCCGGATCGCGGATTTGCGAAATCATTTGTCGGACGCGCCGGGTTGACGATCGACGCGAATCGCAGTCTGGCCGTCGAGACCGCCGTGCGAGCCGAAGGATCGTTCCTGCGATTCGAATACTCGCAACTCTTCGGGCAGCACTGGCGGGCGACCGGAGGACTGGCCTGGATTCGCGGAGACATGGCGGATTTTCTGGGCGAGTACCGCCGGAATTCCTACGCCTCGCTGGCGATCCGGTACAGCTTCTAGCGGAGGATAATGTTGATATGTCTTTGACTGCTTCGACCATGATGGAGCTGGGGACGAAGATCCCGTCGTTTGCTTTGCCTGACGTGAGCACCGGGCGCATGGTGCGAACGCCGGAGCAGGGGCCGGTTCTGGTGATGTTCATCTGCCGGCACTGCCCGTATGTGATCCACGTCAAGAGCGAGCTGGCCAGGATCGGCAAGGATTACGCGGGCAAGGTGGCCATCATCGCGATTTCGTCGAATGACGCCGGGTACGTCGCGGAGGACTCTCCGGACCGTCTGAAAGCCATGGTGCAGGAAGAGGGCTTTGTGTTCCCTCTGTGCCACGACGAGACCCAGGAAGTAGCCATCCGGTTCGGCGCAGCGTGCACGCCGGACATCTTCCTGTTCGATAAAGATTGCAAGCTGGCATATCGCGGGCAGCTGGACGGCAGCCGTCCCGGCAACGGCGTTCCGGTGGACGGTCGCGATCTGCGGGCAGCCATGGACGCGCTGCTGAATGGCGGACGTCCCAGCGCCGAGCAGCGGCCCAGTACCGGATGCAATATCAAATGGAAGCCGGGGAATCAGCCGGTGTACTATCAGAGCGCGCTGGTAAACAAAAAGTAGATTCAAGAAGTGATCCGCATCCTTGCACTGCTATTGGCCATGTCGGCCTGGGCCCAGGCCCCCCAGGCCCAAGCACCGCAGGATTACGGCATCCAGCTGGTAGCCACGGGAATGCGCTTCGCGGATGGGCCGGTGTGGTCGCTGGAAGACTATCTGTTGTTCAGCGACACGGTGACCGACAAACAGCATAAATATACGCCGGGCAAAGGCGTTTCCGAGATCGGCACGCGGCCGGGCGGCACGGCGGGCAACGCGTACGACGAAAAGGGCAATCTGTACACGTGCGGATTCCGCGAGCGCCGCGTTACGCGCACCGCCAAGAACGGCAAGATGGAAGTCATCGCGGCACGATTCGAAGGCAAGCGTCTTAACGCTCCAAACGACGTAGTGGTGCGGCGCGACGGCAATGTGTACTTCACCGATCCGGCGTTCGGCAATCAGATCGAAACGCGCGAGCTGGATTTCGACGGCGTCTTTCGCGTGACCACGCGCGGGCAGATCGAGGCGATTGCAAAATGGAAGACCCGGCCGAACGGTCTGGCGCTCGCGCCCGGGGGCCGGATTCTTTATGTGTCGGATGCAGACGGCCAGGCCATTCACGCATTCGATCTGGATCGCGCCGGCGCAGCGTCAAATGAACGCGTCCTGATCTCGAAGATTCCGGGAGTCCCCGACGGAATCCGCACCGACGAGATGGGGAATTTGTATGTGGCCGCCAAGGGCGTGCTGGTGTATTCGCCCCAAGGCGAGCTGCTGCGCACCATCCAGCTGGGCGAGACCCCATCCAATCTGGCGTTCGGCGATCCGGATTTCTCCACGTTATACGTGACCGCTCGGGCGTCGGTGTATCGCCTCCGCCTGGGCGTGAAGGGGTGGGTGCCCTATTTCCCGTAAGTCTTCCCGACGATACCCCGAACATCCGTTGCCCGGCGTGGGTGCGCTGATTTTTCGCGGGCGCGGACGACGCGGAGCGATTCTGCTGGTCGAGCGCGGCGGTCATCCGCTGAAGGGCTACTGGTCGATTCCCGGTGGGCTGGTCGAAACCGGCGAGAGCCTGGATGAAGCCGTCCGGCGCGAAGTGCTGGAGGAAACCGGCTTGCGCGTGAAGCCCGTCGAGATGTTCGGCATTTTTGAACGCGTGATGAAAGACGCGCGCGGGCGGGCCGAATATCACTACCTGCTGATGGATTATGTATGCACGGTAACGGGCGGAAAACTTCGTGCCGGCGACGATGTAGCCCGTGTCGAATGGGTCACTCGCGGACGCCTGGGCAAGTACAGGATGACGGAGGGAACGCGCGAGGTCATTGAGCGGGCTTACGCCTGATTTCGACTCAGTGAAACATGTGGCCCATGGTGGACCACTCGGCCGCGAACCGCTCAAACACCAACTTCTGATCGATCCGGAAGCCGTCGAATGCGAGTGGCGGAATCTCTTGCTGGAGGAGCGGTGGCGGCAACAGGGACATGCCCGCGGCATTGAGCACGGCATCCACCTGTGAGAGCGCCAGCGCCAGGGATACTTTGCCCAAGGCGGCTGGCGATTTGTCGGGCTCGTGGTGATACGCGGCGGCCGAACGGATCGATTCATTCAGACCCCAGTAGTCCACTGCCAGCGCCGACAATTCCGGATGATCCGTTTGGAGCACCATGCGCTCACCTTCCAGGACGGATCCGCCCAGCAGGGCCGTGGTCGTTAGGATAGCTTCATATTCTTCGGGCATAGCAACGGCGATCACCAATTTTCCGACATCATGGAACAGGCCGGCCAGAAAAGCATCTTCAGCCTCCTCAAGAGGCAGGTATTCCGCAAGTATCTCCAGGAACATCCCGGTCGCCACGGAGTGAAGATTGAACCGGGTGATGGAGAAACTTCGCGCGACTTTGCGCTTGCCAAACAAATTGGAAATCGACCGGGCCAGGGCGAACTTCCGCACCGCTCCGAGTCCAATCATCGCGATGGCGTGATGTATGGAGCCGATCGGCTGGCTCCGGCCGAATGCCGCGGAGTTCGCGATGGCCAGGATCTGCGCCGAGAGCAGAGGATCCCGCTCAATCAACACCGCCAGTTCGTGAACCTCGCAGTTTCGCCGTGCTAGCCGGCCTAGGAGTTGGGTGGCGGTGGGTGATAACGCCGGCACGCGGCCCAGGCTCAACGCGGCCCGTTTCCGCGAGTTGCTTCGCCTGTCTGGAGTTACCAGTGCCATTTCCTCCACCTCATATCGCAGAGGGATCGGGGAATTCGAGGATACTTTTGACCACGCACGCTGCATCGACCTGGAAAGCCGCCGGCGCTCCCCCCTTTCGGTCCGGCGGATTTGGGGCCCGGAGGCGTATACTTACGGGTAGTGTTGCGGGGTTCCGCCCGTGACGCTGTCAGCAGACCGGTATGGCAAAATCTGAGGTGCCAGGCCGTGGCTTCCTTCGCGGGCCTCTTTCCCTGCGGACTGAGTTGATCCTGCTGCTTTGCGCCCTGGTGCTGCTGTCGACCGCCAGCCTGGGATCCATCGCCTACAGCAGTTCACGCGCGATCATCGAGGGCGCAGCCGTGAGGGAAGTGGGCACCACTGCGAATGCGCGAAGGCAAGTTCTGCTCACGGTACTGACGGAGCAGAAGGCGCGCGCCGCAGCGCTCCTCAAGACCGCAAATCTTGGTTGTGCGCCCGAGGAAACCTGGTGCCTGCGAAAGGTGCTCAGGGATTTCGTGGCAACGGGAGGCGCGACGGCTGCCCGGCTGGTCTATCAGGGACGCAGACCGGTTGTGGTGGGCCCAGCCGGGTCTGCGCTGGCCTCCGTGGCGGTTCCCTCCGAAAATCAGGTCGCGCGGTTCGATTTCGACGACCAGGGCCAGCCGTACTACGTCATGGTTGCGCGCATGGCATCCGAGGACGGCGTATCCGCTGTTACCCTGCGCGGTGACATGCAAGCTTTGGACCGGATCTTCGGCGACTCTTACGGGCTTGGCCAGTCTGGAGAAACTTTCCTGACCGATGCCGCGGGACGGTTTCTAACCCCGCCACAACACCAGTCAGGCGACGGTATCTCACGTGACCGGACAGGAATAACGCGCCCACCTGGATTGGACGGCGAAGTACTGGATCGAGATTATCGGGGCGTTGCGGTCGTTCACGGGTTTCGATGCCTTTCCGAGATTGACAATGTGTGCGTGGTTGCTCAAATTGATCAGGCTGAGGCGTTCGCTCAAACCAATGCGCTTCGCAGGAAAGTCGTGATCGTCTCGGCAGTGTTGGCGGTGCTGGCGATCGCCTGTTCGCTGCTGTTCGCGCAACTTGTATCGCGCCCCATGAATCAGCTCAGCAATCGAGCCCGCTTGTTGCAGGCCGGAGATTATGACAGCGCTGTTCCGGTCGGAGGTCCTTCT
>DATIRX010000103.1:0-1652 GCA_035469225.1 Bryobacteraceae bacterium | reverse complement strand
GCCCACTACGATCCCGATGCTTGCCTGATTAACCGCTATGTGGCCGGCGCCAAGCTCAGCCTACACCAGGATCGCGATGAGAAAGATTCCTGGGCTCCCATCGTCTCCGTATCGCTGGGGTTGCCCGCCGTGTTCCTGTGGGGAGGCCAGCGCCGCGCCGATCCGGTGCGCCGTTTACTCCTCGAAAGCGGAGACGTCGTGGTATGGGGTGGTCCCGCGCGCTTCGTTTATCACGGGGTTGCCCCGCTCAAGGATGGCCGGCATTCGCTCACCGGGGTCGAGCGAATCAACCTGACGTTTCGGAAAGTGTTCTGAGCGGTCAGCTGCGCGGACGTTCCGGCACTGGCGGCATAATCGCTGCACCAGCGGAAACATGGTTGCTCGGCAGGCCGATATGAATATGCGCGGCCGTAGCCTTCCCGGGGATGAAAGTCCGGAACGCGTAATACGGGATCGCGCTCAATTCCAGGTAGTGGCGCAGCCATACACCTTCCGGCGTGTCCGGAACCAGAGCGACGTCCACACGATTGCTGTGATCAAAGCCCAGCGCTCGATGCACCGCGGTACTGCCGTCCGCACTCACGGGAAGGGGTTTCCCAAAGTGCTTTTCGTACGCCAGCTTGATCTGGCTGAACTCGCTTCGCGTAAAGATGCCGTGGCCGTCAAAGCGCTCCATGGCGGGCCGATCGCCGTTCAAGGACTCGTTGGGCTTCACGCTCGGCGTTTCGACGATCAGAGCCTCGAGGCGCGCCATGTCTCCGACTTCACGAACCAGTACAGCGCGAGCGCGGGCCGTTTCCGCATCGACCTGAGCCCACGCCCGGGCCTGTGCAGGCTCCTTCAAGCTTTGGGCCGGCATCAGGCCGGCGTCTACCAGGCGCTGTGCTTTCTGCAGGGTCGCGGTCGCGCGATCCACTCGCCGGGCAGCAGCGTCTTGCAGCTTGAGGGCTTGTTCTTCCGTCAAGTCGCTGACGCCCAGCATTCGAGCCAGCAGCTCAGCATCCTGCGCGTCGGCCGCTGCTTCCTGGGCCTGCGCGAGGGAGGACTGGGGAACAATTCCCGCGGCTACCTGTGGCCGCAAGATTCCCACAGCGCCTTCCGATGTTCCGACGCTTTGCGCGTTGAGCAATATCGCGCCGGCGAGAACGACCAAGGCACACTTCCACAGCACGCTGTCATTTTACCACCGGCGTACTGGATTGCTTAGAATCAGTAGCTTGACGAACCGGCAGCTTCGTCTGCGTGCGGAGCTCACGTGACCCGGCCGGAGTGAAACACAAGATTGTTCCAGCCGCTCTAATAATAGAGATAAAACATCGATACAGGGAGAAAAGATCGATGCAGGACCCCAAACTTCCGCCACCCGATCCGGATCCCGAGCGGACGCCTCCGCCGGCGCCAGATCGGCCTCCTTTGCCTGATCCGGAGGATCCCGGTCCGGATGTGGTGGATCCAGGTTTTGACCCATTGCCAGCTTGAGGTGACTGTTTATGATGCCTTAAGCTCCTGGGGGTCGGTCTTAACGAGCAGAAGGTGGGAGAGAGAACTGTAAATGATGGCGAAGCCCGAGACCGCAAGCAAAACGGAAGTCTCCTTGCCCGCCGGGCACAATGGATTGAAGCCGACCTTTGCCCCGGTGGACGGCAGCGATA
>DATIRX010000102.1:0-1767 GCA_035469225.1 Bryobacteraceae bacterium | reverse complement strand
CGGGCGCGCCCTGGGCGGAGGCGCTGGAATCGCGACCGCGTCCGACCTGATACTGGCCGCCGAATCCGCGCAATTCGGCTATCCCGAAGTGAAACTCGGCTTTATCCCCGCCATCGTCTTTACCATGCTGCAGCGGGCGGTCAACGAACGCCAGGCCATGGAGCTCGCGCTTACCGGAGAGCCGCTGAGCGCATCCCGCGCCTATGCCATCGGCTTGATCAACCGAGTCTATCCGGATGCGGAATTCGACGCCCAGGCGGATCGCTACGTGGCCGCCCTCGCCGAACAGTCCGCCACCGCCATAAGCCTGAGCAAGACCTTGCTCTATCAGACCGACGGACTGAGTTTCGAATCGTCTATCGAAGCCGGCGTCCAGGCTAACGTCCAAGTGCGCCAGACCGCCGATTTCAAACGCGGCGTCGAACGCTTCCTCAAAAAACCCTAACTTTTCATCATGTCCTGGATCGACAAGGCCACCAGGGCCATGGTCAGGCCGATCATCAGCGCCACCGCCACCCACGCAATAAAGTTGTAAAAGCGCGAGTTGGTCCACTCGTGCATCAGCTTTTTCTTGTTGATCAGCAGCGTCATAAAGATGAGCACCACCGGAAGCAGCACGCCGTTGATCACCTGTGAGAACAGGATCATCTTCACCAGAGGGAATCGCGGCCACAGGACCACCAGCCCGCCCACCACGATCAGCCCCGTGAACAACCAGTAGAAGATGGGTGCTTCGCGGAAGCGGCGGTTGACGCCGGACTCAAAACCCAGGCCCTCGCATACCGAATAGGCCGTCGAAAGCGGCAGGATGCAGGCTGCGAACAAGGATGCATTGAACAGCCCTGCGGCGAACAACAGGTAGGCGTAGGAACCAAACGGTTTCAGCCCCGCAGCCGCGTCGGCGGGGACTTGGAGGTCCCGCGGCGCCACCTCGTAGATGGTGCCGGCGCACGCCACGATGATGAAGAACGCAATCACCGACATGGCGATGCATCCGACAATCAC
Source organism: Bryobacteraceae bacterium (assembly GCA_035469225.1). Taxonomy (GTDB): domain Bacteria; phylum Acidobacteriota; class Terriglobia; order Bryobacterales; family Bryobacteraceae; genus Palsa-187. Next base: position 762 of record DATIRX010000102.1, on the reverse strand, counting down.
CTCTATCCGCGACTCTTTATATTCCTTGGCGGTTACGCCCTTTTCCACCACCGCGGCTTGCAGGTAAAACTGCATCCAGGGCGCGATCGAGGTGCCCACCATGCCGATCAGCATGTAGATGTAGGCGCCTTGCAGCATCAGGACCGGACGAACGCTGTAAATCGCCGCTTCTTTCCAGTCGGGTTTCACCAGAATCGCGGAAACGATGTAGGCGACGTATACCAGACAAGCGAACAAGAAAATCTTTTCCACCGACGCGTAGGTGCCCTTGACCACCAGCAGCCAGACGGCCGCCGCGCCCAGCGGTACGCTCACGTACCGCGGAATGTTGAAGATCTCCAGCGACCCCGCGATGCCCGCGAAATCCGCAATCATGTTGGTCAGGTTGGCCAGCACCAGCACCGCCATCACGATAAAGATCGTGCGCAGGCCGAACTCTTCGCGAATCAGATCGGACAGGCCTTTGCCCGTCACCGCGCCCATGCGCGAGCACATTTCCTGCGTGACGATCAGAAGCAGAGTGATCGGCAGCAGCGTCCACAGCGGAAGGTAGCCGTACTTAGCGCCGGCCTGCGAGTAGGTGAGTATGCCGCCCGCGTCGTTGTCCACCATGGCTGTGATGAACCCCGGCCCGATGACCGCGAAGAACACGGCGATGTGATAGCGAAATCGTTTCCACACGTTCCGGGGGCTCCATGGCTATTTCTCGCGCAATACCGAAATGATGTCGTCAGCGGTGATGACGCCGGATAGCCTGCGTTG
>DATIRX010000101.1:0-7867 GCA_035469225.1 Bryobacteraceae bacterium | reverse complement strand
CCGCGGCATGCGACGCCCGAAGATCTTCAGGCCCTGGCCAGCGGAACCAACCGGAGCGACGTGTTGAAACTCGGCCCGCCGTCCTCGCGCATCACGATGTACGATGACGGACACCTAGTGGAGATTTATCGCTATCAAGCGCGCGATACGACCTTCGGCGTGGTGCGCCTCAGCGACGGTTCTGTCTCCAACGTCCAAGTGCGCTAGGTACCGCTATCCCCGGGATTCCGCGGGCGCGCGGGTCGCCGACTAGGTATTCTGATGCTTAGTGTTCCGCGGTCAGCGCCATAGAATCAGAATCCTCTTCGGGACGGCCGACGTCGTCCTGATCGCGCTGGCGTTTTCGCTGGCGTACTGGCTGCGCGCCCGGCTCAATCTCGAAAACGACTTCTACATCCCGCGGGCCGTGGCCGCCTTTCTGCTTATCTGGTCGATGGTGGTGTGGGTGGCCACCGGCGCCTGGTGGGAAACCTACGACCGGATCGATTTCGCGGATCCCCGCGTGATCCTGCGGGACGCCTTCCGGCAGTGCCTGCTGGGCGCGATGTCGGTGATTTTGTTCGAGTACGTGTGGCGCCTGGATCTCAGCCGTTTGTTTGTGGCGCTGTTCGGGTTGACGACCTGGCTCCTTTTGTGTCTTTTCCGGCTGAATGCCGGCAGATTTCTGCGCGTAGTGCGGCGCGAGTTTACGCAGCCGCATTACGTGATGGTGGTGGGGTTAGGCGAGCCCGCCCTCCGGCTCAGCCGGCAACTGGAGGAAGCGGGCGTTACGCACGGCATCCGCCTGCGCGGGTTTTTTGCGGATTCTCCGGGCGGGCAGCCACCCGCCGAAATCGCGCTGCAGAACAAGTATCCGGTGCACGCCATCGAAGAACTTCCCGAAATGCTGCGCAGCCACGTGATCGACGAAATCATCTTCGCCACCGACAGCCGCCGCCTGGCCGACCTGGAAGAGATCATGCTGCTGTGCGAGGAGGAGGGCGTCCGCACGCGTATTGCCGTGGGTTTCCTCCCGCATGTGAACAGCCGGGTGTATCTGGACCGGCTGGGGACGTCGCCTCTGCTGACCTTCTCGGCGACTCCGCACGATGAGATTCGCCTTTTGGTGAAACGCGTCACCGACATTCTGGTGGCGCTGGTGGCGATGGTGCTGCTATTCCCCATCATGCTGGTGGTCGCGCTGCTGATCCGGCTGACGTCGCCCGGTCCGGCGATCTTTCGCCAGGAGCGCTGCGGCCTGAATGGACGCCGGTTTGTGTTTTACAAATTCCGTTCCATGTGCCAGGATGCCGAGTCGCAGCGCGAGGCCCTGGAACACTTGAATCAACGGAGCGTTGTGTTCAAGATCGATAACGATCCGAGACTGACCAAGGTCGGCCGCTGGCTGCGCAAATTCTCGGTGGATGAATGGCCGCAGCTCTGGAACGTGCTCAAGGGCGACATGTCGCTGGTAGGACCCCGGCCTGCGGTCCCGGAGGAAGTGGAACAATATAAGCGATGGCAGCGCCGCCGCCTGCGCATGCGGCCTGGATTGATGTGCCTGTGGGCCATCCATGGCCGCGATACCGTCGATTTTGAGAGCTGGATGAAGATGGATATGGAATATATCGACAATTGGTCGCTGGCGCTGGACTGGAAAATTATTCTCAAAACCATTCCTTCCATGCTGAGCGGGCGAGGCGCGCATTAAATGGAACTGGTTCCGACACAAGACGACGTGGTGGCTCTGCTGCGCCGGACGGGCGGGCTTCGCGCCGGCCATTTCGAATACGCCGGAGGCCAGCACATCACCGAATACCTGCAGGTGGCGCTGACCATGCGCGATTACGAGGCGGCCAAAGTGCTGAGCGTCGGATTGAGCCGCAAAGTGCGGGCCGATACGGAAATTCGCGCCATGATCCCGGAGCTGTCGGTGGTAGCGCCGGCCACCGGCGGCCTTCCGGTAGCGTACGGCGTGTGCGAAGCTTTGCGCGCCCGGCAGGTGTATTGGGCCGAGCGTGAGAACGACAGCGAGCCCCTGCATTTTCGGCAGTACCTGGAGGTGCGCAAGGGGGAAAAGGTCCTGCTGGTGGACGATATCTTTCGCACGGGCCAAAAGCTCCTGGAGGTCAAGAGTCTGGTGGAGGCGCGCGGCGCGGAAGTAGTCGGACTGGCCGTAGTGGTCTACCAGCCCAACCCGAACCGTGTAGACTTCGGCTCCCTGCCGTTCTTCTACCTGGCGCAGATCGACGGTCAACATTTTTCCAGCGCGGCTGCCTGCGATCTCTGCAAACGCGGCCTGCCGTTCGACAAAGTGCGGTTGTAAGAGTGGTAACCCGGCGGACGATTCTTCTGGCCCCCCTGGCGCTGGCCGCGCAATCGCCGCGGCCGCGAGTCCAGATGGTGTGGATCCGAACGCCCCTTGTGCCGGAGGAATTCGCTCGCGAAAGCGTGGTTTTCACCCGCGCCTATGCCAGTTGTCCTGCCGCGGGATCATCCCGGCGCGCACTCGAAACCGGACGTTTCCCGCACGCTCGGCGATCGGAAGACGTATCGCTGGCCGAATTGACCGCCGGGCCGGCCGCCGCTCCCGGGGCGGACATGATCACGGTGCTCACGGCGGAATCGGGCAACGGAGAGGATTCTCCGGCGCAGCGATCCGTGCTGGTGCCCTTGGCGATCCGGTGGCCCGGAAAGCTGAAGCCGCGCGTCGATGAGCTGCTGATTTCGCACGTGGATGTGTTGCCGACCTTGCTGGCTTTCCTGGGAATCGCGGCGCCGGAGGGATTGCAGGGCCGCGATCTGTCCTCTCAGATTCAGCGCGGCCAGGGCGAGATGCCGGATGCGGTGTACGCGGAAGGCCGGCTCGATCAGCCGGGCGAGTGGCGCATGCTGGTGCGCGGCTATGACAAGCTGGTCATTCGTCCCCGCGAGGACGCCACGCGCCTGTACAACCTGGCGGACGACCCGGGGGAAGAGAACGATCTGGCCCACGATCGGGAGCATGAGCTGACGCGGGATTCCATGCTGGCGCTGATGCGCCAGTGGATGCGGAAGCTGGGCGACGGGATGGATCCGTCGGGATTGCGGATCCGGTAGGCGGAGGGTCGGGCATGCCCGACCCCGACAACGAATTACTGCTTGGGCGGCGGGTCGGTCGGACGACGCAGCGTAGGCGCCTTTCTCTTGGCGTCTTTCTTCTCCTGCTCTTTTTTGTCTTTGGCTTCCTCCGGAGTGAGTGCAGCCGTGCGGGCGGCCTTTTCTTTTTGATCCTTGGCCGCGACGCTGGTGGCGCGGCCGGTCAGATCGGCCTGAGAAAGCTCCAGGCTGTCGGAGGTCGTGTCGATGGCGTCCTTCAGCACGTAGTCGTAGCGGGCCATATCGGACGGCTCGGATTTCTGGATCTTCTGCAAGCGCGCCAGCATGGCTTTCTCGCCTTCAACCGTCGCGGCCATGCCGAGGTTGATGGCCACTTTGCGGCGAAGAGCATCGTCGGCCACCGTATCGATGGCGTCAATGATCCTGGTGTAATCCTCCAGCAGATCGTGAATCAGCACGGAGCGGCCGGCTTTCTCCCTGGCTACCAGCTGGTCCACTTGATCCACGCGCTGCCGGGCGAAAACCAGATACAGCTTGAGCCGTTCGTTGGGCTCCTGGACCAGGCGAATCTGGTCGGCCTCGTCGGAGGTGAGAAAATCGCGCCCAACTTGCCCTGCCAGAGGAAGGGCGCAGAGAAGGACCAGCAGAGTCTTCATTTTTTCTTCCCCATGATTCCGGTGATCAGCCGGTCGTGAATATCGGAAACGGTGCCGTGCACAGGCTCCACCATGCCGCGGTCGAAGGCGCTCATCAGGTCGCTCAGGCTTTCCAGGCGGCGAAGAATCTGGCGGGTGGATTTCTCGGCGTCCTTGAACGGGCGCGAGCTTCGCCGCGGGTCTTTGCCGGTGGCCATCAGAGAATCGTAGGAAAGCTTTACGCCGGCCTCCACTTCGCCCAAAGCCGCCTTGCTGGCCTCCACATCGCCCTTCTTGTACGCATCGCGGGCGGAATCGAGTGCCGAGTCGGCGTACTTCAACGCTAGCTCGCTGCGTTTTTCGAGCTTCGGCTCGGATTTGACGGCGGTCAGGTCGAGCGCCAGCAGGAGAGTGAGCAGCAGATGCATGGCTTACCTTTTACCCAACACTTTTTCGAGAGCCTTGATGCGCTGCCGGGCCATGAATTCCTGATCGGGATTGGCTCCCCCATTGGAGGACAGGAAGCTGTTGTAGGCCTCCAGGGCTTCCTTGCTTCGCTGGAGCTTATCGAGCGTGATCGCCCGCAGGTAGAAATGCCCGCTACTCTCCGCACCGAGCGTTCGCACGTGGTCCAGCGCCGCGAGTCCGTCCACAGGCTGCTCGGCCATGATCAGCACGCCGGCGAGTTCGGTCCAGGCTTCGGGTGCGTCCGGCTTGATCCTGGCTGCCGCGGAGAATTGTTCGGCGGCCGGCGGAAATCTCCGCTCGTCTCGCAGGATGCGTCCGTAGAACATGCGCAGATCGAAATCGTCCGGTGCGGCGGCGACCGCTTTGGCAGTGAGAGGCACGGCTTTGGCGAGCTGCTTTTCTTTCACGTAGGCTTGCGCCAGGGCGATCTGATTGGCGGGAGTGGCGTTCTTGGCCACCACCGGTTCCAGCGTCACGATGGCCGCGGCGGACTGCCCGGTCTGTAGCTGCAGCATGCCCTGGCGCTCCTGAGCGCCCAGGTCATCGGGAAACTCGCGGTAGATATCCAGCGCCTGAGGCAGCTCGCGATGCTCTTCGTACAGCGAAGCGAGCTCCAGCAGATAGCTGTGATATTCGCGCTCCAGGTTGCCGGCTTTTCGATAATGCAGTTCAGCCTCGCGGCGCCGGCCCTGGCGCGCGAGAGCTTGTCCCAGCCCCAGCTCCGCTCCGGCGGAGGCAGCGTCCATTTCGACCGCCTTTTCGAACTCTGCGGCCGCCTCCGGCAGCTGCCTGGTTTCGAGCAGCGCGCTGCCCAGGTAGTAGACCGGCCGGAACTCCTTGGGCTTTTGCTGGGCGGCTTCCTTCAGGTACGGTATCGCCGCGGCAGGCTGGCGCGCATTGATGAGCGAAATCGAAAGATTCAGTTGAGCCTCGTACAGACCGGGACGCAGCTCCAGAGTCTTGCGGTACTCCGGGATGGCCTGCGCGTCTTTGCCCCCCATGCTGTAGGCCAGGGCGAGGTTGAAGTGCGCGCTGTAATCGGCGGGGTCGGCGGCCAGGGCCTTGGTGAAGGACTCGACCGCGGCGTCGGCCTGGCCGGCATCCAGCGCTTTCAGTCCCTCGGCAAGGTAGTCGGGGGCCTGAACCCACAATGCGACAAAAAGAATCGGCCACATAGCCTGCTTAGATTCTAACGCCCGGCGTTACTTGGTTAAATACACCGAGAACCTGGCGACGTCATTGAATCCCAGGCGGCGGTAGAGCGAGTGCCCGGCGTCGGTGGATTGGAGCACCAGGCGCTGAATTCCGGTACGCGCCTGTTCCGCCGCGACTGCGGTCCGCAGCAGGGCTTCCCCATAGCCCCTACGGCGCCATTCGGGCAAGGTGGAGAGCGAGTAGACGCCCAAGGCGTCGCCAGTGGCCACTAGGGCGACAATGGCCACGGGGCTCCCGCCCGCGGTGCCGACATATCCACGGTAATCTCCGCACCAGGCTCGCTCGGGCTCGTACACCGCTTTGGCGATGGCCATGGGGATGTCGAAGCTCACCGCGGTGAGAGCGCAGAAACTCTGGCGCGTGAGGCGATCGGCGACCGGATGGCATTCGATCTTGGGCAGCAGGCGGACCGGCGGAGCCAATGCCTCGGCCAGCATTCCGGGGGCTTGGGAAATGGGCTTAAGATCGTGGTCCATCAGGAGGGCTCGCGCACGGCGCCGCGTGGCCGGGTCGAGCGCGTCCTCGCACAGCCAAAACGACCAGCGGGTGGTACGCGGCGCGAAGTAGCAGGCGCATCGCGCCAGCCGTTCGTTCAATCCCGCGATCCCTTCCGGCGAAGTGCCGTTCAGCAGGGCGATATTGAACACGCCGTAATCGAGGCCGGAATGGATCGCCAGAGCCCCGTCCAGAGGGCGAATCTCGCCCGAACCGGTCGCTTCGCCGAAGAAACGCATGGCGGAGCAAAGGTTGGCGTTCACAATTTCAAAATCGCGCATTATGGCACTCGATCTGTCAAAGCAGCGTCATGGGATCCACGTCGATCGCCAAATTTGCGGGTCCCCACTTTTCCGCCGCCGCGAACCGGCGCACTTCCGACAGCATCTCGCCCAGGCGCTTGCGGCTGGAGGTTTTCAGCAGCACCTGATAACGATACTCGGTCTTGACGCGCAACACCGGGGCGGGGGCGGGTCCCATCACGCGCACGCCTTCGGGAGCGGGGCTGAGCAACCGGCCCAGAGCCGCGCTGCGAGCCAGAGCGTCTTCTTCGTTGGGGGATCGGACCACGATGCTGGCCATGGCTCCGAAGGGCGGATAGTGCAGCAGCCTGCGGAACTCGATCTCCTTCCGATAAAACTTTTCGTAGTCCTGCTCGGCTGCGCACTGGATCGCGTAATGATCGGGATTGATGGTTTGAATCAGGACGATACCCGGAGTCTCCCCGCGCCCGGCGCGTCCGGCGGCCTGCGTCAGAAGCTGAAAGGTTCGTTCCGCCGCTCGGAAATCGGGGAGGCCCAGACCGACGTCGGCGTTCACGATTCCGACCAGCGTCACGTTGGGAATGTCGTGACCTTTGGCGATCATCTGCGTGCCCACCAGGATGTCGAAGCGCTGCTCGCGAAAACCGGAAAGGATCGTTTCGTAATCGTGCTTGCCGCTGACGGTATCGCGATCCAGCCGGGCGACTCGCGCTCGGGGGAAGGCCGCGCCCAGTTCCTGTTCCACGCGCTCGCTGCCCACGCCGATGAATTGCAGATACTCGCTGGCGCATTGCGGACACTTGTCCGGAACCGCGATGGCGTAGTTGCAGTAGTGGCACAGCATGCGCCGGTCGCGCCGATGATAGGTGAGGGTGACCGAGCAATTCACGCATTGCAGCCGCTCGCCGCAAGCCCGGCAGGCGACGATACTCGAAAACCCGCGCCGGTTCAGCAGCAGCATGGTCTGCTCGCCGTTGTCCAGACGTTCACTCACCGCGTCCAGCAGCGCGCGCGAAAACGTGGCTTGTTTGCGGGATTCCAGAAACTCGCGCCGCATGTCGATGATGGTGACGGCCGGCATGGGCCGCTGCTCGATTCTCCCAGGCAGCTCCAGACGCGCGTACTTCCCGCGCTCGGCGTTATAGCGGCTTTCCAGACTGGGCGTGGCCGACCCCAGAACGATCACGGCGTGCTGCTCGCGCGCCCGCACCACCGCTACGTCGCGGCCGTGATAGCGCGGGGTGTCCTGCTGCTTGTAGCTCTGGTCGTGTTCTTCGTCTACGATGATCAGCCCCAGGTTTTGGACGGGCGCGAACACGCCGGACCGGGTGGCCACCACCACCGAGGCCTGACCGGCGCGAATCCTTCGCCACTCCTGGGCACGTTCGGCGTCCTGAAAGGCGGAATGCAGGATGGCGACTCGTTCGCCGAAACGGTGGTGGAACTGGCCGGCGACGGCAGGGGTCAGCGCGATCTCGGGTACCAACAAGAGCGCGCCGCGGCCCAGGGCCAGTGCCGCTTCGATGGTGTTCAGGTAAATTTCCGTCTTGCCCGATCCGGTGACGCCTTCCAGCAGAAATGCCTGGAACTGGTGTGCAGCGAGCCCTGCCTGGAGTGCGTCGAAGGCTGCCTGCTGGTGCGGATTGAGCGTGTGGGGAGCCCGGGGCGGGAGAGCATTGCTGGAGACCGGCTCCAGGGCGAGCCGGGCCAGCT
>DATIRX010000100.1:0-1980 GCA_035469225.1 Bryobacteraceae bacterium | reverse complement strand
GCCGATGAAGTCGAGATCAAGCTAGAACCGAAAGATGTCCGCATCGACACCTTCTGCTCCTCGGGTCCGGGCGGGCAGAGCGTCAACACCACGTATTCCGCGGTGCGGCTGACGCACCTGCCGACGGGCGTGGTGGTTTCCTGCCAGGACGAAAAATCGCAGATCAAGAACCGGGCGAAAGCGGAACGCGTGCTGCGCTCCCGGCTGTACGAAATTGAGCTGGAAAAACAGCAGGAAAAGATCGGCGCCGAACGGCGCGGCATGGTGGGCTCGGGCGATCGCAGCGAGAAGATCCGGACTTACAATTTCCCGCAAAACCGGCTCACCGATCACCGCATCGGCCTGACGCTGCATCAGTTGAATCTGGTGATGGAAGGCAAGCTGGAACCGATCGTCGACGCCCTGACGACCTATTACCAGACCGAAAAGCTCAAAGAGCAGAGCGAAGCGGCGTAAAGAGTCCGCTCCGAAAAATGGGGACAGCCACCGGTGTCCCCGGCGAAGTCGTCCTTGTTAGCATAAGCATTCTTGGCAGGGACGCTGGTGACTGTCCCCGTTTTTCGTTCGCTCCCATTTATGACTATCCGGACGGCGCTGCTTCAGGGCCAGCAGCTTTTGGAAAAAGCTGGCGTCCCCGCGCCGCGATTAAATGCCGAAGTCCTTCTGGCGCATGCGGTGGGACGCGAGCGCACCTGGCTGTTTGCCCATTCCGACGAAGAACTGCGCGAGGTGTGGTGGATTCACTACGGGCGCTATCTGCACCAGCGCATGCAGGGCAAGCCCACCCAGCACATCACCGGCGTGCAGGAATTTTACAGCCGCGAATTTCGGGTAACGCCGGACGTATTGATCCCGCGCCCGGAGACCGAGCACGTCATCGAAGCCGCGCTACCCTTGCATGCGAGACGCATCGTAGATATAGGCACGGGATCCGGCGCCATTGCGATCACCCTTGCTCTGGAGTCTGGGGCTTTTGTAGTCGGCACGGATATCTCAGTTGCCGCGCTGGTCATCGCCGCTGCCAATGCCCGTCAGCTGCATGCGAAGGTCGACTGGCTCGCGTGCGATTTGGCCTCCGGACTACGTGGCGGCTTCGATTTGGTCGTCTCGAATCCTCCCTATATCGCGGGGCGGGATAAATCCACGCTGCAGCGCGAGGTTCGCGATTACGAACCCGAAGTCGCACTCTATGGCGGCGACGACGGGCTCGAAGTGTATCAACGCCTGGTTCCTGAAGCCGAGCGGCTGCTGGCTCCGCGCGGATGGCTGGTGATGGAACTCGGTCACACCTCCGGCGAAGCCGTCAGCGGCATAATAAACATGACGGGCGCGTGGAGGAACGTCGAAATCCGGAACGATCTGGCGGGTCTGCCGCGGGTGATCCTGGCCCAACGGGCATGAAAACTTACTTCCATCTCGATATGGACGCATTCTTCGTGTCCGTCGAGGAATTGTTCGATCCCTTGCTCAAAGGCAAACCGGTGGTCGTAGGCGGACAGCCCAATGAGCGCGGAGTGGTCTCGGCTGCGTCCTATGCCGCGCGCAAGTTCGGCGTCCATTCTGCCATGCCGCTCCGAACCGCGTACAAGCTATGCCCGCAGGCGATCTTCGTGGATGGACACCGCGAGCGCTACATTGAATATTCTCGAAAAGTCTACGAAGTGCTGCAGCGATTCTCGCCGCGCGTGGACATGGCTTCCATCGACGAAGCGTATCTCGACTTGACCGGAACCGAGCGCCTGCATGGCACGCCTCTGCAGGCCGCGCACAAGTTGCACAATGCGGTGCAGGAAGCCACAGGCTTGAACTGCTCCATCGGCATGGCGGCCTCGCGCATGGTCGCCAAGGTGGCTTCCGATCAGGCCAAGCCCAATGGCATCCTGTGGATCGTGCCCGGACAGGAGGCCAGTTTCCTGGCGCCGCTGGATGTCCGCAAGATCCCCGGCGTCGGCAAAGTCACCGAGAGCCATCTGCAGGCCT
>DATIRX010000099.1:0-8116 GCA_035469225.1 Bryobacteraceae bacterium | reverse complement strand
GACGCGATGGGTAACCGTCTCCGCCAGGGCCATGCCGGCCAGAAAGGCGCCGATGATCGCCGCCACGCCGGCGTAGACCGAGAGCACCGAGAACGTAAACAATAGCAGCACGGCCAGCGAGAACTGCGCATCGGATCCTTTCAGCTTCTGGAGCAGGCGCGGAACGATGGTATTTAACGCTCGCGTTCCCCAGGTGGCCGCGAGGATCAGGAACGCGGCAGCCAAAGCCGCCGTAGTTGCCAGTTCCACGAAGTTCAGCGGGCCCTTGGCCATGCTGCTGACCAGCGCCAGGATGATGAGCCCCAGAACGTCATCGATCACGGCCGCACCCAGAATGATCCTGCTAGCGCGGTATTGCAGCAGTCCTTTCGCTGCCAGGACCTGGGCCGTAATTCCGACGCTGGTGGCGACCATGGCGGCGCCGGTGAATACCGCTTCAATGGACGGATTTCCCCACAGGCGGAGCAGGCCCCATCCCAGCGCGAAGGGAACTGCGACTCCCAGAACGGCGACCAAGGATGCGGTGCCTCCGATCTTCATCAGTTCGGAGGATTTGATCTCCAGGCCCACCTGGAACAGCAGGAACATCACACCCAGTTCTGCCAGGGCGGAAAGAACTTCGTGCGGCGCGATCCAGCCCAGCAGGCTGGGACCAATCAGCACGCCCGCCAGGATCTGGCCGACAATGCCGGGCTGGCCGAACCGCTCAAACAGCTCATCCAGCAGCTTCGCCGAGCCGAAGACCGCCAGCATGGACAGGGGGAGCCGCGCGGATTCCGTATCGAATGCCACGCATTCAGCATCCCACGATGCACCGTGGGAAAATAGAAATCCGATGAATCGCGATTCCCTGTTCCTGCTTGGCGCGATGTTTGGATGCGCCTGCGCGCTCCCGGCCCAGACGTCCAATCCGCTGAGCGCCGAAGTAAAGTGGTCCTACGGCAGCATCAAGAACAATCTCCTGAAGATGGCTGAAAAGATGCCCGCGGAGCGCTATGATTTTCGGCCCACTCCGGAAGTGGAAACGTTCGGCCGGCGGATGGCTCACATCGCCGACGCCAACATGAGCGTGTGCACCGGACTGAATGGCGAGCGCAAGCCGCTGGGCGCAGCCTCCAAGACGTCCAAGGCGGAGCTGGTGGCGGCGCTGAAGGAATCCTTCGCGTATTGCGACCGCGTCTTCGACTCGCTGACCGACGCGACGGCCAAGGAAATGGTCAGCTCGCGCCTGGGGGGTCCCTTTCCTCCCGAACAGACGCGCTCGCGGCTGGCGACGCTGTACAACCTGGTGCGCCATTCGAATGAGATGTACGGCTACATGGCCGTGTATCTGCGGCTGAGCGGCGTCGTGCCGCCGACCAGCGCGCCGGAGTAAATGAAAAAGCCCCGCGGCCCGAAGACCGCGAGGCTATAGCTTTGGTTTCCGTGCCGGTTCAGAACGTCAGACGTCCAACCAACGTGCCTTGGCGCTGTCCACCGATGTTGCCAAGGGTGTTGATGGTGCCGAAGCCCGAGGTGAAGGTGCCCGTCGCCGCATCGCGGACCAGACCCGTGCCGCGGTTCAGCGATGGTTCGACGAAGCCGGCCGTGTTGGTGGTGGCAACCAAGGTCCGATTCATGACGTTGTTGAACTCCGCGCGGATCATGAAGGTGATGCCTTCCTTGATGCGGAAGTTGCGCGCGATGCTCGCAAGTTCAGACGGCCGGCGCTGGTAGCGGAAGTCGTTGTAGAAGGCCGCCGACGGGCTGAACTGCCCGCTGGGGGTGTCGATCCAAGCCGCCGGGTTCAGGATCTGCGTGTGGCCGTAGTCATAACAGCCGCAGTTGATGTTGTCCACCAGGAAGAGCGGCTGACCCGGCACGCGGGTTGCATAGGTGGCGCGGCCTAGCGTGACGTTGTTGTTGTTACCGGTATTGGCAGGCGTCTGAATCGGCAGACCGCTGCCGTACTGCAACACGAAACCCAACTGCCAGTCGGCCAAAGCAAAATTGAGGGCCTTGTTGCCAAAGTACTTCTGGACAGTGTAGTTGGTGGCGATCACCAGCCAGTGCGGGCGGCTGTTGCTCGAAAGCTGCTTGTTGCTGTTGCGGTTCAGGATGTCGTTGATGACGCCGCCGCCTGTATCGCTCTCCGCACCCAGTTGCAGTTCCTTCGAGTAGGTGTAGTTCATGGTGAAGTCCAAGCCGTGCGACAAGCGCTTGGTCGCCTTCATCTGGAACGAATCATACCAGGTCTTGCCTAAGGGCGCGCCTGTGACCGTGATGTCAGTGAACTGCGGGAAAGGACGCAGGGACTGTGCCACGGTCGAAGTTGTCGGGAATCCGCTGTAGGGAAGCCGGCCTCGGAAACGACCCGCACCGGCGCTGTTCAACTGCGAGGATAGGATCGCACGATCCGCAGCGCTACCGAACCAATCCAAACCGTACTGGTCCTTCAGAACGGTGGGATCCAGGAGATTCGGGTTGGTCAAGCTACCGGTCATCCACCAGTTGCCGCGGTTGCCCACGTAACCGACTTCGACCACGAAATCGCGGGAGATTTGGCGTTGCAGGTTGATCGAGTATTGGATCATGCGGGCGGGACGACCCAGGTTCTGGTCGACTTGGCCGGGATCCTGATTGATGGTGCCGGGGGAGGAGGGGAACAAGTTCGCCCGCAGGTCCGGCCAAACCGGCTTCAACGGGATACCATTGGACAGCACCATCGCCTCGTCGCCGTAGCTCGTGTTGGTAGCTTGCTGCGTGCGGCCGTTGCCGGTGCCGGTCTGACCCAGCGACCCGGGGCTCATCGAATAGCTGACGCCGATGCCGGCGCGCAGAACGGTCTTGGAGTCGATCTGGTACGCCAGACCCGTGCGCGGGCCATAGGCCAGCTTGTAGGTCTTGCCAAAACTGCAGTTGCAGGTAGCTTCAAACACAGTGGCGCCCGGGTGACCGCCCGCGTTTGCGTTCGGCAAGTTGGGGTCCAGGCTGGGAGCGCGGCCGTACTGTTCCTTCGGGGTGGTGAAGGCGTCCCAACGCAGACCGTAGTCCAGCGTCAGCTTGCGGGTGACCTTCCAGGTGTCCTGCGCGAACCAGCTGTAGAATCCACGGCCCGAACGGCCGTTGGCTGTCGGCCCAAGGGTCACGGTGTCCACGCGGCCCAGCAGGAAGCTGGCGTAGGGGAAGCCGACGAAGGTGCCGCCCAACGCGCGGCCGTTCAAGTATGAGTTCGAGGTCTGATTCGGCAAGAAGGCGAAGGCTCCGTTGGAACTCGTCGTCGGCGCCGTCGGATAACCTTCGATGCGGATTTCGCTGCCAAATTTGTAAGTGTGGTTGGCCTTCACCCAGCTCATGGAGATGTTGCCCGTGGGTTTGAGGAAACGGCTGCGCGTCTGGCCGCCGGGACCCATCTGGCCCATGCCTCCGTAGCCTTGGTATGCTGACGACGCTCCCGTAGCAGCCCCCACCAGGCCGGTGAAGGTCGGGAAGCGACCGATCGCTCCGCCCAGGCCACCGGTGATGCCGAGTTCTTTCGCCGGGTCATAACCGATGGTGACGCCGTCGTCTTTGAAGTCATTGCTCAGCAGGCCCGCACCGAAGTGGAGCAGGATCGTGGGACGGAACGTGTAATCGACGTTGGCGCGCAGCGTATAGCTTTCGATGAAGGTGCCGCGCGTCGGTTCGATCACCGCCGGCAGACCAATGCTGGCGCATTGCTGCGCGCACATCGCGACCGAAGTTTCGTTGGTCGACCAATAGAAGGAGGCCTTCAAACGGTCGCTCAACGAGTGGTCCAGCTTCAGGCTGGGGATCGGCGTCAAGCGCGTGCTCTGATACGGATTCAGATAGTTGCTCACCAAGCCTGTGCTGTAGTTGGGCCGCGGGATTAAATCCTGTACCTTCACCGCGGGTGTATCAAAGCGAGTCGCCGGGATGGTGTTGCCCGGGAACATCGTGCGGACGCGGTTGCCGTTTACCAAAGCTTCGGTGCGCGGGTCATAGATGCCGCCTTCGGGAATCGCATTGCCGTTCGCGTCGATCATCGTGGTCGCCGCGGTGGGCGAGGTGGTCGGGCTGCCCGTGGTCGGCACATAGCGGCCGCTCAGCAGGCCCGCGAAGTTACCGGCGCGGTACGCCGCCACCGGAACCGTGGTGGTCACGTTGTTCACTTTGACCGATTCGCGGAACTTTTCGTAGTTGAAGTTGAAGAAGGTCTTGTCCTTGCCGTTGTACACGCCAGGAATGCGGACCGCGCCGCCGAAGCTGCCGCCGAAGGTATGGCGGCGCTGCAAGGGGCGGATCTTATTGAACGGCTGCGCCGCCCACAGAGCTTCGTTCACCGCGTAGTCGAACAAGCCGCCGTGGTAGGTATTGCCGCCGGACTTAGTGGAGTAGTTGAACAAACCGCCGCCGGCCTGCCCGTATTCGGCCGCGTAGTTAGAAGTCTGAATCGCCACTTCTTCAACCGCGTCGACGGAAGGTTGCACCTGCGCCTGAAAGGCGGCTCCCGCCGTGTTGTTGGTGATGTCCTGGCCGTCCAGCTTGACCGCCATGGTGTTGTTCGGAGCGCCGTTCACGCGAACGATGGAATTCGCCACGAAACGCACGCCGGTCTGCAACTGAGCCGCAGCCAGCGGATTGCGCACGCCGTGCGAGCTGGCTGTTTGCGCGCCCACGCCGAGAATCGGCAGCGAATTCAAACGGGCGCTGGTCACGTTGGTGGCGACTTCCGCGGTTTCCGTCTTCATCATGGAGGTCTCGGCGGTGACCGTGACGGATTCCGTCGCGGTTCCAACTTCGAGAATGATGTCTTCACGGATGGTGCTGGCCGCCTGAACGTTCAGGTTCCGGCGAATGAAGCTCTTGAACCCCGGAACAGCGACGGTAAGCGTATAGTTACCAATCGGTAACTGGCCGAACGTGTAGTTTCCCGTTCCGGACGTCGCTGCTTGATATTGCGCGCCCGTGCCGGTGTTGGCAAGGACGAGCGGAGCACTGGAAACGACTGCTCCGGCCGGATCAGAAACAGTCCCGGTGATGGTGCCGCGATCGGTTTGCGCGAGCAAGCCCACAGCACACACCAATAGAGTAAAAAATACACACAAAGTACGCATTGCCCCCCCTTAGGTTCAATGTGAGGCCACACAAGCAGGGCCAGCACTACTTGGGCGATCTTACTGTGCGCGGCTAACCCTTGTCAAGACTAAAGGATGCGGACCATGCGCTATGGATTTCAGAATATTAATGTTTCCGGAAAACTGTTTTCGGGAAGCCTATGAGTGCTCTCGGTTTTGGGGGCTGTTACTGGACGTGCAGCAGCCGCTCCAGGGTGCGATAGAGCTCTTCGGTCCGGATGGGCTTGGAAATGTAGGCATCCATTCCCTCCGCCAGACAGCGCTCGGGATCGCCCTTGAGCGCGTGGGCGGTCATCGCCACGATGGGGATGTGCCGGCCGCTGGCCTGCTCCTGCTCCCGGATGACGGCCGTGGCCGCGAAGCCATCCATATCGGGCATCTGGACGTCCATCAGCACGATGTCAAAGGCTTCCCGTTCGAGAGCAGCCAGCGCTGCGCGGCCATCTCCCACCACCACCATCGAGTAACCCCGCTTTTCCAATAAGCGCCGGACCAGAGTCTGATTCACGGCATTGTCCTCGGCGATCAGGACGCGTGTTTCACTTGCAATCTTGGGTTCAGAGCACCGTGCCGTCGAAGCGAGCTTCGGAGCGGACTCCAGGCTTTGGCAGATCTTGGACAAGAGTTCGGATTGGCGAACCGGCTTGACCAGATACGTCGAAATGCCCAGGTTCCGGCAACGTAACCCATCGCCGAGCTGATCCGCCGACGTCAACATCATGATGGTCGCCCCGGCCCAATCGGGATGCTCCTGCAGCTGCTTTGCGAGCGCGAACCCGTCCATCTCGGGCATTTGTCCATCTAACAGAACCAGGGAGAACGGCAGGCCGGCCAGTTGGGCGCTCTCCACCGCGTGCAGCGCTGCGCGGCCGCCTTCCACCGCCTTGGGCTTCATGCCCCATTGCGACAGCAGCCCCAGCATCACCCGCCGGTTGGTAAGATTGTCGTCCACCACCAGCACACGCAATCCCCGCAACTCTTCCGGCTGCAGCCGGGTTACCTGGACTTGGGTCGCGCTGGGGACACTGAGGTTCGCGGTGAAGTGGAACGTGCTCCCGCGGCCCACCTCGCTTTCCACCCAAATGCGTCCGCTCATCATATCTACCAGCCGTCCGCAGATGGTGAGGCCGAGCCCGGTCCCGCCATACTTCCTTGTCATGGAGTCGTCGGCCTGGGAGAACGCTTCGAAGATGGTCTGTTGCTTGTCCAGAGGGATTCCGACGCCGGTATCGCGTACCGAATAGTGCAGGCAGGCCGTTCCTGGAGCCCTGGATTCCAGCTCCACGTTCACCAGGATCTCGCCTCGTTCGGTAAACTTGATCGCGTTGCCGACCAGGTTCACCAGAATCTGGCGCAAGCGTCCCGCATCGCCCACCACCACCGCCGGCACATTCGGGTGCACTTCATACACCAGCTCGAGCCCCTTCTGGTATGCGCGGAAACCCAGGGTCTTCATGGTTTCGCCCAGCGATTCGCGGAAGTCGAAAGGGATGGCCTCGAAATCCAGCTTCCCGGCTTCGATCTTGGAAAAGTCCAAAATATCGTTGATCACCGAGAGCAGCGATTCGGTGGAAAGCTTCACCAGATCCAGACTCTCGCGTTGTTCCGCGGTGACGTCGGTGTCCAGGACCAGCTCGGTCATGCCGAGAATACCGTTCATGGGCGTCCGGATCTCGTGGCTCATGGTGGCGAGAAACGTACTCTTCGCCTGGCTGGCGGCTTCCGCCGCTTCCTTCGCTCTCAGCAGCTCCGCGGCTGCCCGTTTCTCCGTGCTCATGTCCCGGTAAATCGCCGATACGCCCTGCAAACGCCCCGAGCGGTCGCGGATGGGCGAGACGATGGTTAAAACCGGGATGGGCCTCCCGTTTTTGGTCAACCGCACCGATTCAAACCGCTCCATGTGCTCCTGGTCCCGGATCCGGTTCAGCACCTCCACGTAGTCTTTCTGGCGGTCCTTCGGGAACAGCATGGTGATGAGCTTCCCGATGGCTTCCCCAGGGGTATAGCCGAAAAGTTTTTCGGCGCCCTGGTTCCAGCTCATGATCCGGCCGTTGAGGTCGGTTCCCACGATGCTGTCATCCGAGGATTCGACGATGGATGCCAGGAAAGCCTGCATGCTTTCCGCCTGCTTGCGCTCGGTGCAGTCCTGCGCGATGCCAATCAGCCGGGTGAGCGCTCCCGCCTCATCGCGGACCGGAAAGATTCGCACCCAGATCCAGCGCAGGCCGCCGTCCGGCCGGACGATGCGGTATTCCACTTGTGTGGGATCCGCCCCCGCTCGCGCAAACTCCTGAGTCACACGCTCGCGATCCTCCGGGTGGATGGATTCGATCCACGAAGACGGATCGCCATAGGCGCTTTCACAAGGCTGTCCCCAGATCCGCTCGTAGGCCAGGCTGACGTAGTACGGGCGCAGGCAATCGGGATCGCGCCAGAAAAAGACTTCGTCGATATGCTGGACCAGACTCTCGGCGAAATCCTTGAAGCCGCCTTCGCGGGAGAGTGCCTGGGCAGCAGGGGATGGCTCGGGCTGGGCTTCAGTGCGCATGACGGGATGCAAGTAACTATCGGCGACAGCTGGGTTTTCCCTTAGCTAGGGTCGTACGGATAGCGGATAGTCCTGGAGTACTGCGAAATCTAAGGTATTTGCAGCGGATGCGGGGCGAGTGGGGGTGTAAATCGCTGCGAGCTTGGTGCGGGGATGGCGGATAGCCGCGCGAAAAAGGGACCACCCCGCCGCAGGTGACACGGTCAAACCTGTAATCGCTTGCTGCATCACGGTGGATTGCTAATGTCGTCGAGTCAGACCGTCGCTTGGAAACGGTTATTCCAAAGCCAACGCACTCTCTCAAAAGGCCGGAGGTCATTCTGAGCGAAAGGCATCGCCCAGGACAACTGAACCGCGTGTGTCAATGTATGACCAGAAGCTCCCCGTTCTCACTAAAGCCAGGCCATCTACGAACGATGTCGCATCAGAGAACTGTGGTTGAACTACCGTT
>DATIRX010000098.1:0-8000 GCA_035469225.1 Bryobacteraceae bacterium | reverse complement strand
GCCTTTGGAATCGGTAGCGATGCTGTGTACCGCATAGAACTGGCCGGGCTGGCGCCCGCCGTCGCCAAAACTGGTCAGGATTTCGAGCGTCTCGCGCAGCATGATGTAGACCTTCTCGTTGGCCCCATCGGCCAGATAGATGTACTTCTGCTGCGGATCTTTCGAGAAGGCGATATCCCACACCGACCCGTCGCCCAGCGTGTTCTTGGCGATGAAGACTTCCTTGACGAACTTACCCTCGGGCGTGAAAACCTGAATGCGGTCATTCACGCGGTCGCAAACGTACAAGAGCCCATCGCGCGAAAGCTCGGCGCAGTGCACCGGGTTGCGGAACTGCTGCGCGACGGGTGCATCCGGCCGGTACGGTCCAAGATTGGTATCGTCCGGCTTGTTGCCGTAGGCTCCCCAGTGGCGCTTGTACTTCCCTGTATCGGCGTCAAACACGATGACGCGCTTGTTGCCGTATCCGTCGGCCACGTACAGCTCGTTGGTCTTGGGATCGACCAGGGTCTTGGCGGGCAGTCCAAGATTCTCGGTGTCGTTGCTGCCGCCGCTGGTGCCCGACTTGCCGATGGCCATGAGAAACTTGCCTTCCTGCGTGAACTTCAGGACCATGCTGTCGTGATAGTTCGGCGGTCCGCCACGGCCGGCCGGAGCCTTGCCTTTGGCGGCGGCTTGTTTGGCCTGATTGGCGGCCGGAGCGTTTCCAGCTTCCTCGGGACCGGCGCTAACTCCCGCGCGGCCATTGCCGCCGATCCAAACATTGCCTTTAAAGTCCACAGTGATGCCGTGATTGGAGGCCGGCCAAACATAGCCCGGGCCGTCCTCTCCGCCCCAGTGCCCCAGTAAATTTCCTTCCTGATCGAACTCGAGTACGGGCGGGGCGGGCACGCAGCATTCCGAACCGGGCGGTGTCGTGGTCGCATAGACCTCTTTGGGTTCGAGCGAGCCTCCCCGGTGGATGATCCACACATGATCCTTACTATCGACGGTGACACCGATCACGTTCCCCATGATCCAGTGGTTCGGCAGCGGCTTGGGCCACATCGGATCCACTTCGAACCGGGGCGCCTGTACCGCGGCGGCTTCCACCACGGCCTTCTTTTCGAGAACTAGCGATCCAACTCCGAGCGCACCAATGATCGCTAGCAGGATTGCGCCCGTCAGCACATGCCGTTTCATTCTGGTTATCGCCTCGGCGCCAATCCTATCACGCTCTATTTAGGACGTCAAGCCGCTTCCAGACAACCTATCGACAGGTAACGGGGAAGGACTTTTGATGGCGCCCAGGTTCCTTACGTGACCTTGGGGGTTTACCTGGCGGCGCCGCTGCGGCCGCCGCGACCAGCGGGAGCTGCGCCTGTGCCCGCTTTGGCGCCCTTCTCGGTCAGGAAGTTGATTACGCTCTCGTAGCGCAGACCTTTGGCGGCATCGAGAGCGGTGCGGCCGTCGGTGTTGGCGATGTTGAGGTCCGCGCCCAGCTCGACGGCGAGTTTGACGGTCTCAAGCGTGAGAGCTTCGCGCTCGCTCTTTTCGATTTCGACCCACGGCGCGGTTCGAATCACTCCGAGTGCTGCCATTAAGGGAGTCGCCGTCTCCTTGCGGGATACTCCGGCGAAGCCCTGCTCGGCCACGTAGTCGGCATGATGAACGAACTTGGGATCGGCGCCGTGTTTGACCAGCAGGCGCATGACGCCGGGCTCGGTAAAGCGCGCCGCCAGCCAATAGGGCGTCGCTCCCACCAGGGCCGCCTCGAAGTGGAAATCGTCGGAGGACCGGCGGGTGGGCGTCCAGGTTTTCAAAGGCGCATTCGGATCCGCGCCATGATCGAGCAGCGCAGCGACGGTGGTTTCGTCGCGACGCATGATGGCTTCCTGGAGCGCCGTAAACCCGTTGGGAACTGCGTTCGGATCGGCGCCTTTGTCGAGCAGGAATCGGACCAGCTCTCCGAATCCGGAATGCTCGGCGAGCGTAACAGCGCTGACGCCCCAGGCATCGGCGTCGTTCACGTTCGCACCGGCGGCCACCAGAAGTCTGGCCGACTCCAGATCGCCCACGCGGGCGGCGAACATCAGCGCGGTCTCACCCCCATGCGGAATGGCTTTGTTGTGGGGAAGATAGCCGTGCGGCGGAATCGCCATCACTTCGCTCCACACATCCGAGCGCAAGTTCAGATCGGCGCGATGCGCCAGCAGCACTTTCACGGCCTGGGAATGTTTCTGCGAAACGGCCCACATGAGCGCCGTCTGGCCCCGCGCGCCATGCGCGTTCGGATTGGCGCCTTTGGCCAGCAGCTGCTCGACTACGCCGGCGTAGCCTCCGCGGGCGGCCACCATCACCGGCGTTTCGCCGGCCAGAAGCGCCAGGTTGGGATTCGCTCCGGCTTCGAGCAGCCGCTTAACCATCGCGACGCTGCCGTTCTGGCTGGCGTTCCACAAAGGAGTCGCGCCCAGATCATTGGAGGCGTTGGCTTTCGCGCCGGCTTTCAGCAGCAGATCAGCGCTATCCAAATCGTCGCGGTAAGCCGCCCAATGCAGGGCCGTAGTGCCATCGGGCTCGGCGGCATTCACGTCGGCTTTCTTCTGAATCATCGACCGGATGGCGTCTTTGTCGCTGCGCTTGGCTGCGTCAACTAGTGGGTTTGCCGCAAGCGCGAAGACCGCGGCGAGAGCAAACGTCAGGAGCAGGCGCATGCTAGACCTCGGGGAGCGTATCGATGGGAAGCTTGCCGGTGCTGCCGCCGACCTTCTCCACCGGATAGTCCATCTTGTCCATGATGGTCAGCAGCAGGTTGGCCTGGGAAGGCTTGTTGGGGAACTTCAGATGGCGGCCGCCCTTGATCTTGCCCACGCTGCCGCCCACCAGCATCTGCGGCAGGTTCTCGCCGGAATGGCCGTTGCTGTTGGAGAGTCCCGCTCCGTACAGAATGGTCATGTGATCCAGCAGCGAGCCGTCGCCGTCCGGAGTCGCCCTGAGCTTGGCCAGATACTGCGAGAACAACTGCGCGTGATAGCGGTTGATCCTGGACATCTTCTCGATCAGCTCGGGGATATTGTTGTGATGCGAGAGCGGATGGTGCGCCTCGGGCACGCCGATCTGCGGATACGGCCGGGGGCTCTGTTCCTTGCTGATCATGAATGAAATGACGCGGGTGAGATCGGACTGGAGCGCCAGGACTTTCAAATCCATCATCAGCGCCAGGTGATCTTCGAACACCGGCGGAGCTCCCAGGGGCTGCTCCAGCGTGGGCAGCTCGATATTGCTCTGCCGCTCGGCCATCTGGATGCGGCGTTCGACGTCGCGAACGGCGTCGGTGTATTCATTCACCTTGCCCTGATCCTGGGGGCCCAGCTCTTTCTTGAGATCGGCCAGCTTGCCGGTCACCGAATCCAGAATGCTCTTGTGCTGCTGCAATCTTCGCGCGCGGGCAGTGCGGTCGGTGCTGCCGCCATCGCCGAACAGCTTCTCGAAGACGGTGCGCGGATTCCAGTCCATCGGCAAGGGCTGCGTGGGGCTCTTCCAGCACAGGGTATCGAGATACGCGCAGCTCAAATTGCCGGTGCAGGCGCCCGCGTTGGCCGGCAGATCCATACAGATCTCCAGCGTCGCCAGCTGGGTTTCGTTGGCGAAGTGCTGGCCGAGCATCTGGTCGATGGATACGTCGGCGATGATTTCGATTTCGTTTCTTCCGCCGCGCGGCGTGCCGGTGAGGAAGGAACCGGATGCCCCGGCGTGGATGTAGTTCCAGCTGGCCTTGATCCCGGAAAAAACCAGCATCTGGTCTTTGTAGGCGGCCAGGGGATCCATGATGGAATTCAGCTCGAGAGCCGTGCCTTCGCCCTTTGGCGTCCAATATTCCATGGCCATCCCGTTGGGCGTATAAAACGCCTGGAATCGATGGATGGGCTTGGCGGCCGCACGCAATGGGGGAAGCATGGCTTCCAGGAACGGCAGCGCCAGGGTGGTGCCGATTCCCTTGAGGACGGTGCGCCGTGGCAGCGTTTTACCAATCATGGGTCCGACTCCTTACGGGTTAATTCTAGCCCACTGAGCGGTTTCGTGGGTTGGGAGTGCCGGAAACGCTGTAGAACAAAACGAACCCAAGGAATTTGCCACGGAAATCTGCTGCATCGCCTACAGATATAGCGCTGGGATGGTATGGAGGAGCAGAGCCGAGGATGTAAGTAGCGGCACTCAGAGGGGATCAAGCTGCAGGTAAAAGGTTGATACCCTAGGTTTGTGGCCGAAACAGACAAACTCAACCTCAACGACCCGGCCTCTGTTCCCGATGACGAGGATGATGACACCCTCGCCGCAATCGACGAAGGTATCGCCGACGCCGAGGCGGGACGTACAGTGCCGATCGAGGAAGTCCGTAAACTACTGCCGCAGTGGATCCATACCGCCTCGTCTTCACACAAAGGGCGCTAACCGATCTTGCTCGGATCGTAAGCCACATCGCAGAAGACGATGACGAAGCAGCTTCCCGCTTTGGCAGCGGACTACTCGATCACGTTGATCTGCTCCAGCGATTCCCGCGCATGGGCACGGTCACCCGCAAAAGATCGCTGGTCCGCAAGCTAGTGCATAGCCCAATCTTGGTTTACTACACGATTCGCGAAGAAAGGCGTGTGGTGGAAGTGCTCCACTCCCGTCATGGATCGCGTACTGTCCTGAGGTTTTGAATCAGTTCGCGGCGCTGCCGGGGCCCGCGGCATGCGGGCTGCGCATCAGGAACCCGGGACTCTGGACGATCCCGACGATCAGCGACGACCAGCGGTATTGATTCGCCGCGGCGTCATGGACGATCTTGCGCACGGCGGGATGATCGTAATACTCCAGGCGCCGCCCGAGAGCGTAGGCCATCAGCTTTTCGGTCAGCGTTTTGGGGAATTGATCGGGCTCCGACAAGAGTGCGGCCCGCAAACCCGCCAGCCCGTCGATCTTCATGCCGCTGGCCGTGGTTCCGCCGGCATCCACAGGCTTGCCGGTCTCATCCGTCGTCCGCCACGCCCCGACCACGTCGAAATTCTCCAGCGAGAATCCCAGCGGATCGATCACTGAATGACAGCCATTGCACGTAGACTCGGTCCGGTGCTTGGCGAGCCTTTCCCGCATCGAGGTGGGCAGCGAGCCGGGCTTGGTCTCGAGCGTAGCGTTCACCCCGGGAGGAGGAGGCGGAATCGGCAACCCGAAAATGTTGTTCAGCAGCCATTTGCCGCGCAGAACCGGCGAAGTGCGGTCGGGATAAGAAGTGGTCACCAGCAAAGCGCCCTGCGCCAGCAAGCCTCCGCGCTGATCGCGATTGGGGACGGTCACTTTTCGGAAGCGAGTGCCGTAAATGCCCGGAAATCCGTAATGCCGCGCGAGTCTCTCGTTGACGAAGGTGTAGTCGGCGTTGAGCAGGTCCGAAACGTTGCGATCCTCGCGCAGCGTGCTGCCGACGAACAGCCTGGTTTCCTCCTCGAAGCCCCGCAGCAGGCTCAAATCGTAGTTGGGATACTTGTCCGGATCGACGACGACGTCCTCGACCAGGCGCAAATTCAGCCACTGGGCCACGAAATCGTTGACCAGGGCATCGGTCGAGCGGGGGTCGGACAGCATGCGCCGGGTTTCTTTTTCGAGCGTTTGCGGATTCGACAACTGGCCGCGCTCGGCCAGAGTCAGCAGACGATCATCGGGGATGCTGCTCCACAGGAAGAACGACAGGCGCGACGCCAGTTCCACATCACTCAGCGGATAGGCGGCTTGTGCGGGCTTGGCCGGATCGCGAACCACGCGCAGCAGGAAATCGGGATCCACCAGCATGCGTTCGAGCGCGAACTGAATGCCGCTGTCGAAACTTCCACCGTCTTTGCCGCTATTGTCCTGGCGGCCCTTGCTGAAAAACTCCAGCAGCGTATCCACGTCGGCCTTCTTGACCGGGCGGCGATACGCCAGTCTGGCCATCCTGGAAAGAATCGTGGAGGCGCAGGGTTTCTCTTCGGAGCGCACTTTGGGCGGCTCGCAGACGAAAATCGCGCGGCGGCTGGCGGTATTCCTGGCCGAGGCCTTCTGCGTTGCGGGCGTCAGATAAGGTCCGCCGATCTGGACCGAGCCCACGTTCGCATTGCTCATATACACCTGATCGTTGGCGATCACGCGGCCCAGTTGCAGCGGTTGCGGCAGCCCTTCGGGCTCCCACAGTTCCCGCACGAAGGACACGCCGACGGTTCGCGAACCCGCCTGCACTGGAATGCGGACTTCCAGCCCGGCATCGCCGGTAACCTGCATGTAGGTTTCCCATTCGGGATCACCGGCAAAATTCACTTCCCCGTCGCCGGCATAGCTGGATGCCGCAGGCCGGCCTTTCGCAGCACCTCCCACGGTGAATCGCTTGAGCAGTTTCCCGTCCAGGCGGATATCCAGCTGCTGCGGCCATCCCATGCCTTTGAGGTAATCCTGATACTGCCGCTGGAGACGCACTTTGATCAGGTACTCGCCGTCCACGGGGAAATCGTAGTGAATGGACATGCCGCCGCGAGACCCGAACGGCAGAT
The DNA here is from genome assembly GCA_035469225.1 of Bryobacteraceae bacterium. Lineage (GTDB taxonomy): Bacteria > Acidobacteriota > Terriglobia > Bryobacterales > Bryobacteraceae > Palsa-187. Next base: position 1,461 of record DATIRX010000098.1, on the reverse strand, counting down.
CTTCATCCATGCGGTCCTCCTGCAGCACATGCAGAGGGATCTCGAACCGTTCGAGACTGGGCTGCGCCGGGGGCAGGCCCGTGGCCAGCCGCGTCACCTGCCGGGCCACCGACATATAGCGCTCCAGGTGCGCGGTGGAAACGGAGAGCGTGTCGGCGAAGTTGTCGAAGCTGCCGTCGGCAGTGTCGTCGCCGGGCAGCAGCGCCTTGACGTCCAGATCGAGCGCGAACAGGTCGCGAATCGCATTGTTGTATTCCGAACGATTCAGGCGATGCACGGCCCCGATCCGGCCGGGGTTGGGATTGGCCGCCCACGCGCGGTCGATTTCGTTCTCAAGCGCACTGGCCACCACGCGATAGGTGGCAGCGTCGGCGCGCGGCATTCCCGGAGGAGGCATGGATCCGGCGCGCAGCTTGGTGATGACGCGCTCCAGCACTTCCGCGTGGGCGCCGGGCTTGGAGAGGTCCACCGTGTCAAGCGCGAGTCCCGCCGTGTGGAGTTTCTGATTGTGACAAGTGACGCAGTAGGTATCGAGAAACGCCCGGGGATTGGTGAGCGGCGCCCTGGCGGCCGCCGTGGGCGCCTGAGCGCTCAGTCGCGAGATGGCCACCAGCCCGACTCCCAGCAAAAGCGCGAGCACTGCCGCGTACATCGAGCGTAATCGCGAAGCATGCATACGTGCAATCCGACAAGTGCAGTATACAACATCCGCTTGACAACAAAGGCCGCCAGGCGTACTGTAAGTCGATAGATTTGAACGTGTTGTGCTGTCCTCAAAATCCAACGTGGAGACTTACATGAGAGTCCATCTTCCTCATTTCCTGGCCGGTCTGGGCCTGCTGGCCGCCGGCGCCATTCCGGCACTCGCTCACCACTCTTTTGCCGCGGAATACGACGCCAACAAGCCCATCAAGATCTCGGGAGTCGTCACCAAGATGGAGTGGATGAATCCTCACGCGCGGTTTTACGTGGACGTGATTGGGACCGACGGCAAGGTGGTCAACTGGAACTTCGAGCTGGGGGCGATTCCGGTGCTGCTGAAGCAAGGCTGGCGTAAGGAATCCCTCAAGCAGGGGGATCAGGTGACCGTCGAAGGCACCTTGGCCAAGGACGGGTCGAAATCGGCGAACGCGCGCAGCGTGGTGCTGCCGGACGGCCGTCGCGTATTCGCAGGTTCGTCCGGCGGCAACGGCCCCGCCAATCAATAATTCGAGGACAACATCCCGTGCGGAAACACCTGGCTATATCCCTGTCCCTGGCAGTGTGTCTGGCGAGCCTGACGCTGGCCCTGGCCGCACCGCAGGACAAAGGCGCGCCTCCCGCAGTCAAGGGTCGCGGCGGCAAGAAAGGTCCGGCGGGACCGCTGCCCCGATTGTCGGACGGCAAGCCGGATCTCACGGGAGTGTGGAACGGGTTCGCGGGCGGCGCGGCCAGAGGCGCCGCTGCACCCAACATTCAGCC
>DATIRX010000097.1:0-3678 GCA_035469225.1 Bryobacteraceae bacterium | reverse complement strand
CGCGCTGATGAAAGCCATGGATTTCACCCTGAACCAGATCAGCATGCTGGCGCTGACTCTGATGGTCGGAATCGTCATCGATGACGCCATCATCGTGCTCGAGAATATTTACCGCTACATCGAGGAGAAAGGTCTGGATCCCGTTCAGGCCGCCATCCAGGGCACAAAAGACATCGGTCTGGCGGTGATGGCCACCACGCTTTCGCTGCTGGCCGTCTTCCTCCCCATCGGATTTATGGGCGGCATCGTGGGACGCTTCATGTCGTCCTTCGGATTGACCGCATCCTTTGCGATTGCCGTATCGCTGCTGGTTTCCTTCACTCTGACGCCGATGCTGTGCTCGCGCTTCCTGCGCCGTCCCGGTTCTCCCGGCGATCACAAGAAGGCGTCCAAGGATTCGGTGCTGTTCCGTTTTCTGGATAGTCATTACACCACCGTGCTCGAATGGGCCATGGCGCACCGCAAGATCATGGTCACCATCTGCGTACTGACCGTGTTCAGCATGTATCCTCTGTTCCGCGTTGTGGGAAAGAGCTTCACTCCCGTGGACGACCGATCCGAGTACCTGGTCACCGTCCACGCGCCCGAAGGCACCTCGCTCGCCGCCACCACCAACGTGATGGAGCGGATTGCGCGCGATATCCGGGCCATTCCGAACGTGCTCGACACTCTCAGTACCGTCGGCAGCGGATCCGATCGCGCTACCAACAGCGGTTCGATTTACGTGAAGCTCGTTCCCATGGACCAGCGAAAAGAAACCCAGCTGGAGATGATGATCAAGACCCGCGACGTCTTCAAGAACTATCCCGCCGACCTGCGCACGGCCGTAGGCGTGCAGAGCTGGAGCGGCACGGGCGATGTCCAATATGCGTTGAGCGGTCCCGATCTCGATAAGCTTTCGCAATACTCGCAGGAAGTTTTGGCTAAGCTCAAGGCGCTGCCCAAGGTTGTGGATGCCGATACCTCGCTGGTTTACGGCAAACCCGAGCTGCGTGTCGAAATCGACCGCCAGCGCGCCGCCGACCTGGGAGTTCGCGTTTCCGATATCGCCACGGCGCTGAACACCATGATCGCCGGACAGGTGGTCTCGAGTTTCCCTTCAGGCGGCGAGCAATACGACGTCCGCCTGCGCGCCGAGCAATCCTTTCGCACCAGCACCATCGCACTGAACCAGCTGACGGTCGCTTCGAATAAGGTCGGCCCGGTGAGTCTGGATCAAGTGGTTCGGATCAAGCCCGGCACCGCGCCCTCCAGCATCGAACGGTTGAATCGGCAGCGCCAGGTGACCATTTCGGCGAATCTCTTGCCGGGAGCCTCGCAGGCGGACGTGCTCGCCAAGCTGGACGAATTCGCCGCGGATCTGCATATGGATCCCGGGTATAGCTCGGTGGGCGTGGGACAGAGTAAGGAGCTGCGCCGCACCGCGTACTACTTCATCGTGGCCGTGTCGCTGACGTTCATCTTCATGTACATGGTGCTGGCAGCGCAGTTTGAATCCTTCCTGCATCCCTTCACCATTCTGCTGACGCTGCCCCTTTCGGTGCCGTTCGGCATTCTGTCGCTGCTGATCGCCGGGCAGACCATCAATATTTTCTCCGGCCTCGGATTGCTGCTGCTGTTCGGCATCGTCAAGAAGAACGCAATTCTGCAAATCGATCACACCAACAACCTGCGTGCCGCTGGAATGGACATGTTCCCCGCCATCATTCAGGCCAATCGCGACCGCCTGCGGCCGATTCTGATGACCACCATGGCGCTGGTGGCCGGCATGCTGCCTGTGGTTATCTCCAACAAGGTCGGCTCTGCCAGCAACCGCTCGATCGGCGTGCTGGTGGTGGGCGGGCAGTCCCTGTGCCTGCTGCTGACGCTGCTGGCTGTCCCGGTGTTCTATTCGCTGTTTGAAGAAGCCAAGCAATCGCGCTTGGCCCGCGCACTCGGCCGTCCGTTCCGGGGCGTCGGGCAGGTTTTGCAGCAGGCCGGCGCCGGCGTCCGAGCCGTGCTGCCCAGAAAAGGCGGAGCCGCCTGATGCTGCGCAGCACGCTATTTGTACTGGCAGCTTCGCTCGTCTGGGCACAACAGCAGCCTCCCCAGGAGGACGCTGCCACTCGTATTCCCCCGCCCCGTCCGTTTGTGCTCGCTCCCCGCATCGGCGTATCCGGCGATAAGGAACTGACGCTCCAGGACGCGCTGGCGATGGCGCTCGCCAATAACAAAGACGTCGATGGCTCGCGCATCGATCGCGAGAAGGCCGTCAACACTGTTTCCGGCGCGCGGGGTTATTTCGATCCCCGCGTCGGCGGCGTCACGTCGTTTCAAAAAAACGTCACGCCGGTCGCTTCCACGCTCGGGGGATCGGCCACCGGTGCCGTCACCAGCCGCAACAGTCTGGCCGACCCGCAATTCTCCGGGAGCCTGCCGTGGCTCGGCACCACCTACCAGCTCGATTTTTCCTCTGCGCGCACCACCACCAACAATTCGTTCACACAGCTGAATCCGCAATATCCGACGTCGCTGAATTTCTCCTTCACCCAGCCCTTGTTTCGTAATCTGCGCTATGACGATAACCGCCATCGTCTGGAAGTGGCCAAGAAGAACGTCTCGCTCACCGACGAACAGTTTCGCCAGCGCGTGATGCAAATCGTGACCCAGACCGAACAAGCCTACTGGGATCTGGCCTTCGCCTATCGGAACCTGGAAGTGCAGTTGGACGCCGTGCGCCTGGGAGGCGAGCAGGACGAAAGCAATCGCCGGCAGCAGGAGCAAGGCTTGCTGGCGCCCATCGACGTGGTGGCGGCGCAGCGCCAGCTGGCGACCTTCGAGGTCAACGCCTATAGCGCGCAAGAAGCTCTTACGGCGGCCGAGAACGTCCTGAAAACCCTCATTCTGCCGGATCGAACCGACCCCACATGGTCCTCGGCGCTGATTCCCATCACCCCGGTCAATGTTTCGCCGCCCGTCACGCCCCTGCTCGACGCCGTGAGAGAAGGGCTCGCCAACCGTCCGGAACTCGCGCAGATTCAGATCAACAGCGAAATCAACGCCACTGACAACAAGTTCTACCGCGAGCAGACCAAGCCCCAGGTGGACCTGGTGGCGACCCACACCAATGCCGGACTCGCGGGAATCCAGCTGCCGGCCGGTCCGAATCCTTTCACCGCCGGTCTCACCAGTCTCAGCGAGCGCATCAACGATCTTTCTTTGCTGGCTGGATTGCAGCCTCTACCATCCACCGGCGGCGGCACCGGCAGCACGCTGCCTTCGCTTCTTGTCGGAAGCTACGGCCAGTCCGTCAGCAACGTCTTCAACAATAATTTCCCGACCACGCAGGTCCAGCTGCGTCTGTCGCTGCCGCTCCGCAATCGCACCGCCGAGGCCAACCTGAACAACTCCCTCGCCGAGGCGCGCCGGATCCGCAATCAGCGCCAGCAGACCGAGCAGTCCATCGAAGCCAGTGTTCGCAACGCCATGCAATCGGTGGAATCGGCCAAATCCAGACTGGGTTCGGCGCGCGTCGCGCGACAATCGGCCGAGGAACAATATCAGAGCGAGCAGCGCCAGTTCCGGGCCGGCACCTCCACGCTCTTCCTGGTCCAGCAGCGGCAGACCGACATGATCACCGCGCGCAGCCAGGAGCGCCGCGCCGAATCGGATCTGGGCAAAGCCATCGCGACCTTCGAG
>DATIRX010000096.1:0-15862 GCA_035469225.1 Bryobacteraceae bacterium | reverse complement strand
TCAGATCCACCACCCGGGCCGGAGAAGCCACGTAGGGCGCCAGCTTGTTGGTGAACGACCGAGCATCCTGAGAAAAGGCCGGTAGCGAGGCTATTGCCAGGAGAAGGCCAACGGGAGCACGCATAGTAAAACCCCTACTTGGCGGGCACCAGAGCGTTACTGCCCACCTGACTTGATTTTACCACCCGCGAAACCACCTCGGCCACGGCGAACCAAAGATCGCGCGGGCGGCTGATACTGAACTCGGTTCCGCGGAAGGTGCGGATCGCCTTGCCGATGGCGTCGCGCCAGGGGATGGCCTGGGGGTTCAGGTTGTAATTCATGTAGAAAACCGGGTAGGTTACGTCGGTCGCCAGAGGCTTCAATTCCTCCTCCGGAACGGCATCATCCAGCAAGACTTTAGGGCCGGCGAAAATCACTGCGTCGGGGTGGTCATTGGCGATTTCCTTCTTGATCAGATCGGCCAGGAAACCCACTTCTCCATGTTTCTTCGCAAGCTGCTTCAGGTCCACTTTACCCGGCTCGACGCTCTGGATGGCGCGACCCAGCGCGGGGAAGTCGATTCTCTCTGCGCTGGATTGCCGATACAGCACGCGTTGTTCCTGGACGTTGAAGGCGACCACGGAAAAGCGCCCGAACTGCGGCTCGCGGGAAAGCCGCCGGAGCACGGTGACCAGAGCCAGGGTGTCGATGGGCCGCAAGCTCGACAGGGTCGAATTCTGGGGTGCAAAATTCACCAGGATTTTGATATTCAAGGGCTTACCGGCGGCCCGCTCGACGGGCGGTTCCTCGCTGAATTGTTCGTACTCGGCCCGCTCCACGGCTCCCGGAGCGATGGCCGGCTGAATCTCTTTGTCGCGGTCCGTAAGAACAGCCTCCGCGTCCCAGTAGAAGGAGCACACCCGTTCCGAGCGGTCTTTCATCAGAAGATCGACGTGGTACTTGCCCTCTCCCAAATCGAACAACCCGCCCAGAACTGCGTCGCCCTTGGCGTCGTCGGGAAGCTTTGGAACGTTGACGCGCTGGAGGAAATACAAGGGCTCGCGATTGCCGCCGTCGGGCGTGACCCGAGCCAGGATGGACAGCAGATTCTCGCTGCCGGCAACGTCATGCATGGGCAGGGTGATTTCGTAGCCGCCGTGAAAGCGCAGATCGAAGCCCAGCGTGGGCTTCACCGGCTCTACCGTGCAGGGCAGGTCCTTGCGGACTTCCTGGGCCTCCAGCACGGCCATATCGGAGTTGTTGAGCTGGACTCGCGTTCCAACGCCGGTCATCAGGGCCTGCGGCACTGCCGGAACGGACAGGGTGAGCAGGCCGAGGGTTACAGGTAAAAAACTACCGCGCGCCGAGGTGTAAAAGGTCCGGCTCACCGTCAATGCTCGTATCTATTAGAGCACCAAATGAATGTGGCGTTACCGGCCCCATTCGGAAAGCTGCTGGAGAATGCTTTCCGCGGCTTTCTGGCCGGCTGCTTTTTTCGAAAGCCCGCGCGCCTGGCTGGTCCAATCCTTGCCGACGCGAACCTCGACGGTAAACGTCTTGGAGTGCTCGGGTCCATCTTCCGCAACGATGAAGTAGCGTGGGGGGGGCAGTTTCAAAGACTGCGCCATTTCCTGGAGGGCGCTCTTATAATCCTGCACTGCGCCGTCGACGCTGCCTTCCTTAACCGTGAAGGAGCCGACCACGTGAGTTTCAATGAAAGCGCGCGCGGCGGACATTCCGTCCTCGCCCGCATCGATGTAAATTGCCGCAATCAGAGCCTCCATGGCGTCCGAAAGCAGGGCTTTCTTGGCGCGCCCGCCGCTCATCTCCTCGCCGCGGCCGAGGATCAGGAAATCGCCCAGCGCGAGACCGCGCGCGACTTCGTAGAGCCGCGCCGCGCTCACCAGATGAGCCTTCAGCTTGGATAGACGCCCTTCCGGCGCCGCAGGGTAGCGGCGCACCAGACACTCGCTGACGACAAAACCCAGGATGGCGTCGCCCAAGAACTCCAATTGCTCGTTGTCGCACAAGGCCGGGTTCTCACCCGGCTGTTCATGGATGCGGGATTTGTGGGTGAGCGCGCGCTGGAACAGTTCCGAATCGCGAAACACGTGGCCAATGGCCGCTTCGAGCGCACTCCGGTCGGCCGGCATAAGATAAGGCCGGCTGCTATTTGCTGGTTTTGGCCTTTTCAGCGCGAGCCTTTTCCGACTGCGCCACCTGCTTAATCTGATCCGGCAGATTGGGCATGGCAAGCACTTTATCCAGCGCGGCGATAGCCTCGTCCGGCTTGCCGCCATCCGTGTAGGATCCGGCCATGCGGACATAGGTCGACGGCTGTGGCTGGCTGGCGGTTTCCGTGGCCGTCTTGAATTCGCTCGCCGCGACGTCGTACTTCTTCCGCGCCAGCGCGATCATTCCCAGGGCCTCATGGCCGCGCGCCGTATCGTCCTTCTTCAAGGCTTCCCACTGCGGGTCGGTGATCTGCGGATTAGGCTTGGGGGCGGTGGGGATCAGGGCCATACCCTCGTGGGCGAATTTCTCGGCCTTGCTGAGCTTCTCTTCTTTGTCCAGGTCGAATTCGCGCGTGGTACGGGCCGTTTCGGCGGCCAGCATCAGCATGGCATTGTAGTCTTTGGGACTCGCTTCGAGCACCTGCTGGTAGTAAATGATGGCCTTGGTAACGTTGCCCCCCATTTCATACGCTTCCGCGGCCATCGTCAGGGCAAAGGCGCGGTACTCGCTCTTGGGAAAACCCTTCACGAAATTGTCCACTGCGGCCACGCGCCCGTCCACGGTGGTGGCGTTCACGATTTCCTGCAGCGCTTTCAATTCCTCGGGCGCGGGCGGCTTCGGCTGGGCGCTCAACACGCCCATGGCCAGCAGCGCCATTCCAGCAATCACGTTCTTCTTCATTCCTGCTCCTTTGATTTAGGATTCCTGGCGAAGGCGCCGGTCAGGCCCCTTTGTGCCTCCTGCCGCGCCAAGTCCGAGATTCCTCCGACCCCGAGCGCAGCTTGATAACTCTCCCGGGCCGCGTCCTTTTCGCCCTGCGAATCGGACAGCTTCCCGATATACACCAGAGCCCATGCCTTGGTGGCGGGATCCGGCTCCAACTCCAAAACCTTGCGGAAAAACCGGTCGGCGGTCTCCGGCTCCCGCTCGAGCAGAGCGATCCGCGCCAAACCATAATACGACTTCGCGTGCATCGATTTCTGCTCGGTCTCCTGCAACACTCGTAAGAACAGCTCTTTGGCCTTGGCGGCGTTGCCGGCGGACTTCTCGCGATCCAGGAACAACAGCTCGGCATCGTCCAGCGTTTTTTCGGCGCCGGTCAGCTCCGGAGGCTTCACTTCCGAGGTGACGCGATAGGTCCGCACGGGCCGTTCCTTGAGAAAATCGATGCGCGCCAGCCGTTGCTGTTCTTTCTTGACGTCGATGGCCGCGACCAGGTCGGGGAAGTGCAGCCGCATGGCGACTTCCTGGCTCTCGTAGCGCTGCAACAGCTCGGCGAAGACGGGAGCGAGAACGAAGCCCTCGCGGGCGGCCTGCTCGGCCACCGCGGGCCGGCGATCCAGACGGCTTTCCACGGCCCGGATGAAACATTCCGTCGCCAGGCGGACAAAGTCGTCCCGATACTCTTGTGGAAGGATGGGCGAATCCAGGGCATACGCGCCCAGACGCGCCTTCTTTTGCAGATCGTCGGCGAACCTGGCCCCCAGCGGATCGACCATGTAGCGCAAGTAGGCATGGCGGATGTCGGCGATGGGCTGTTCGACGGCAGGGGTGACGACGATGAAGTAGTCGTCGATGTAGTTGCGCATGTGGACCTGATTGGGCGCACCCAGCAGATCGATCAGAATCTGAAAGCGCCCGCGGCGCGTTCCCGTGTTGACGTAGCGCAGATAGGCGTTCACCTGCTGGACAGCCAGCGTCACTGGTTCGGAATACTGTGCGATGGCGCTCTCATAATCGGCCTGGACCTGGGGCCACAGGCCCCCCAGATTGGCCTCCCGATAGAACGCGGCCAGTACGGGGGGGAATTCGTAGAGCGCATCGGCATCGGCCGGAGCGGGCAGATCCGGATTGGCCCAGGTAAAATCGGGCGCCCCTTTGCTCCACAGTGCAAAGGAAATGTACTGGCTGAGCTCCGCGGCAGGATTCCTGGGCTTGTGATCGCGCACAAACCGCCGCAGCGGCACCAGGCTAGCCGGATTCTGCTTGGCGAGATACTCGCGAACTCGGGCCCGCAGGGGGCTGTTGGTGGACGAATTCGCCTGTTCGTCGTAACCCGCGGCATTCACAGCAGCCAGAACGTAGAACAAGGTCTGGCTGGAATCCAACTGGTTGTAGGGCTCGGGAGGAGGAGGCGGTTCGAGAGGCCGCCGGGCCGGGCGCGTTTGCGCCGAGACGGTCCCCGCCAGCAGCAGGCAGATACTCAGAAAAAGCGCAAAGCGGCGCAAGAAAACCTCTACTCCCCTAGTATATCCAGGGCTGCCTGGAGCTCGCTCAGAGCGTGCGGGTCGCGCGTGACGGCGATCCCCCGGCGATAGAAATCGCGAGCCTGATCCAGCTGGCCCATTTTTTCCAGCGTCTGGCCGCCGTGATAGTAGGCGGCGGAATAATTCGGATCCGACGTGAGCAGCGCCTCGAACTCCTGAACGGCGCCTGCCAGGTCGCCCGATTTGACGTGCTCCATGGCCAGGCCGTAGCGCACGAAGGTATTGGCGGGGTCCTGCGCCAGCAGCTGCCGCAGGATTTCGAGCCTGGGATTGTCCAAGATGTTTTCCAATCTGTTAGGATACAGCGTTAGCAAGGTTCCTATCTGTGGCGTGTCCCTTTTTTATGCCGTCCCGCCGCTTGGAACACGTGGGATGGGTGCGGCCGCCGCGGCTGCCCTTGGGCGATCCCTGGGGAGGAACCTGCCACGCCCGCGCGGATAATATCGTCGAGCCGCCCGATCTCCAGCAGCGCGAATTGTGCAACTGCGGCTATGCCCGCGGGCGGTGCGAACGGTTTCCAGGCGGAGAGGCGCCTGACGCGACGCGGTTTTCCATTACCAGCGACACCGGAGGCGTGGTCCGGCTGGTGTATATCTTTGAGAAAGACCACGCCCCGGCGTCTCATGGCGTTTTGGAATTCCCGGGATCCGGCGAAGTCAGCGGCGTCAGCGATCTGTTAGCTCAGCAGGCCAAGGCGTTCCTGGAGAGCTACCTCCACAGGCGAGCGCCGGTTGGAAAACCGGCGACAGGCTGAAAAGCCCGCGCACTTTTCTGGATCGCGCACAACGCAGCAGGGCGCGATCCGATTTTCTTGAGCGCTATCAGGCACGCTGTGCGCTTCTTCCGCCTAAATCTTGTACATGTACTTGATGTTGGATTTAAAGATCAGCAGATTCGGCTCACCTTCCCGATTTACCTTGAGACAGCCTTTGTCATACCACTCGATCACGCCCTTCAGGACTTCACCGTCCTTGAGCACGATGGTCATCTGCGTCTTGGACTGCATCTGCTTGATGTAGTAGAAGTTTTCCGCGTTAGTCTGATCCGGCGGAGTGGCTTTCTTCGGTTGTCCGTCTTTGCGGGGGATTCTGGGATCTTTCATTTCGTTGAGCGACGGGCGGATCAGCCGCCGGTTTCCGGGTTCCACTTGCGGGCTCCTTCAAAAGAGGTGAACTAGCGGGGTTTGGGACCTGCTCGTCTTTCATTCATGGATAACACAGCGCTAGCGGGATCGCAAACCAGCAGCCAGCGCATCGAATGCAATCGACTTCTGGATGTTGCGGCGCGCCAGTTCCACCAGCTCATCCACGCGTGCTACGGCCCGGCGAAGCCAGTCGAAATCGACGCGGCCGGCCAAAGCTTGCAGCTCTCCGCGTATGTCGCTGTTACGCAATGTGATCGAGCCATGCGAAAGCCTCAGCACGTCCTCCAGCAGGGCGTACAGGACCTCCAAGTAGGCTTCCAGTTTCTCGCTGCGGCGGGCCGCGATGGAATCGGCATGCTTCAGCCAGGTATCGAACCGTTCCAGTCCGCTGGCGACTTTCAGAAGGGCCAGCATGGCGGTGCGGCGTCGATCGTAGGCTTCCAGGTCGATGGAGACGGCCATTCCAGGCGCGCCTTCGGCCAGCGCCAGGCGACGCTCGGGCTGATCCAGACCGCGGGTTTTCAGGAACGCTTGCATCTGGTTGTCGCGCAGGCGGCCCAGTTGGAACGGAACCGCGCGCGAGCGGATGGTGGGCAGCAGATCGTAAAGGTTTCGCGCCGTCATGATCAGGATCAAGTGGGGAGGCGGCTCTTCCAGAGTCTTCAGCAGCGAGTTGGCCGCCTGGGGATTCGCACGGTCAATCGAATCGATCAAGAAAACCCGCCAAGATCCCTTCAGGGGCTTGAGCGGGGCGCGTTCTTTCAACAGCCGCATCTGTGGAATGGTGATTTGCCGCAGCGGGCCGTCGGGAGGAAATGTCAGGAAATCCGGGTGCGAGCTGAATACCAGAGGATCTTCATTGCGCTTGTCGGCGGGCCATTTTTCGCGGTCGGCGATGAGCGTTGCGTTGGATTCCAGACTGAGGTCGTCCCGTTCGATCTTTTCCGCGCCGTAGCCCAGCAACTCAGCCGCAAAATGGCGCGCCAGGGTGGCCTTGCCGACGCCTTCGGGGCCAGACAAAAGCAGAGTCTGCGGGATGCGTTTCCGCTGGATCATGTCGCTCAGGGTGGCGGCGACGGCAGGGTTTCCAAAAAAACTGGCCAAGAGTTAACGGTAGCATTGCGGGCGAGGCGTGCCTCGCCCCTACAACGTCAACGTGTTCTCGTAGGGGTCGGGCATGCCCGACCCTGGATACCATCCACACTTGCGCCCACATAAGCGTCAGAATAGGTGCAGTGAAGGCCCGGATCCTGATTTTCACGATGTTCGGGGCGGTGGCAGCGGCTCAGACGACGGTGGTGGTCGAGCTGTTCACCTCCGAAGGATGCTCCAGTTGTCCGCCTGCGGATCAGGTGCTCTCGCGGCTGGAGACGCCCCGCTATGGAAATGCAGGGCGAGCCAAGGAAGTAGTGATGATCGCGCCGGGCGTCGAGGTGATCGCGCTCGGCGAGCACGTCGATTATTGGGACCAGCTGGGCTGGAAAGACCGGTTTTCGTCGCCGCTGTTCTCGGCCCGGCAGCAGGATTACGGCAAGGCGTTCCGTCTCGAGAGCGTGTACACGCCCCAGATGGTGGTGAACGGTCAAAAAGAAGTGCTGGGCTCGGATTCGCGCGCGGTGCAGGAAGCCATCCGCGCGGCCGCGAAGGAGCCGCACGCCGAGGTGGCGATTTCCATGACATCGCCCGAGACGGTGTCATTCCGCGTCGCGAAACTTCCGCCGGGGAGTCACGAATCGGACATCCTGCTGGGCGTGGCCGAGAGCGGCCTGGTGACTCCGGTCTTGAGCGGGGAAAACAGCGGGCGCCAGCTGCGCCACGCGGCCGTGGTCCGCAGCCTGAGCAACCTGGGACGGCTGGATCCCAAGCGGCCGGGCGAATACACGGCTACCGCCCAACTGAATCTGAGAGCAGACTGGAATCGGTCCAATCTCAAGCTGGTGCTGTTTGTGCAGGACCGCACCACGCGCAGGATTTTGGGCGCAGCATCGGTCAAACCCTGAGGCCGGCAAGAAATGACGGCCGCGGGGCTCGAAGAATTTCGAATGTGGCCCGCACGTTTCGCCTCCGCTTAGATATACTTTTTTACAGCCTGTGACCAGACTCGCCGTCCGATAGTTCGACGCGGCCCAAACCTCTCACCGTAAGGTCACAGGAGAATCTCGCTTGAAATCTCATTTGAAGCAGCAATGGTTCGAGACTTTTTTTCAAGGACCGGCCGTGGAGTTCTGGACGAACGCCATGACGCCGGCCCTCACGTTGGCGGACGTCGATTTTCTGGAGAAGACTTTTGCGGTCAAACCCGGAGCGCGCTTGCTGGACGTTCCCTGCGGCAACGGCCGCCACTCGATTGAGTTGGCTCGCCGGGGATATCGGATCACCGGCATCGATTTGTCGCAGGAATTTCTGGCGGCTGCACGGTCTGAACTCGACGCGGATTGGCGATTCGGTGATATGCGTGCGCTGGAACTCGAGCCGTCCGCATTCGAGGGCGCGTTCTGTTTCGGCAATAGCTTCGGCTACCTGGATTGCGAAGGAGCCGGGGCGTTTCTGTCGTCGATCGCGGCCGCGCTCAAGCCGGGCGCAAAGCTGGTGATCGAAACCGGCGTGGCTGCGGAGTCGATTCTGCCGACGATGGTGGCCCGGCGCTGGCACCGTTTCGGCGATCTGTTCATCGCGAGCGAGAATCGCTACGATGCCGCCGCCAGCCGGCTGGACATCGATTACACGTTCATCCGCGGCGGCACCATCGAGACGCGTCCGGCGGCCAGTTATGTTTTCACGGTCGCCGAAATCGGCAGGATGCTGGAAAGCGCCGGATTCGAGGTCCTGGCGCGCCACAGCGGCTTGGCGGGCGAGCCGTACCAGCTCGGCTCGCCGCGTTTGATCATCACGGCTAAGCGAACCGGCGCCTAGAAAGGTACGTCGTCGTCGCCGATGCCATCCTGCGAAGGAGCGGCGGACGGAGCAGAGGGAGCCGAAGCCTGGCGCGCCCGAGGTGCGCTGCGAGGTTCCTGCGACATTTCATCCGGTCCGCCGCCTTCGCCGCGTCCGCCGAGCAGGATCACGTCCTCGGCCACCACCTCGGTGGTCCAAACTTTCTTGCCGTCTTTGTCGTCGTAACTGCGGGTCTGCAAGCGGCCCTCGACATAGATCTGCTTGCCCTTGGTGAGATACGGCGCGACATTTTCCCCGCGCCACAGGACCACGTTGGTCCAGTTGGTTTCTTCCTTCCACTCCCCGCTCGCCTGGTCTTTCCAGCGGCGGTTGGTGGCGACGGAAAACTTGGTCACCGCCGTCTGCGAGGCGGTATAGGCGGTCTCGGCGTCCCGTCCGAGATGCCCGATGAGAGTGACTTTATTTACGCTGCGGCTGGCCATGACTTAGGATACCTAACTGTTCGCATCGCGTAGATCCGCGTTAAGAAGTGTTAAGATCGGATCGAATGCGACGGTTTCCCGCATTGTTCGCCCTGTCGGCGATGGCCGCAGGGTTGGCCGCATGGGCGGCAAGCGATGATAATCGGTCCCTGGGCGGGCGCACGCGTCAATATCTCACCGACCTTATTCGCCTGGATACATCGAATCCTCCGGGTAACGAATCCAAGGTCGCCAGCTACCTGAAACAGGTGGCCGATTCCAGCGGCATTCCCGCGGAACTGCTGGGCGCCGACCCCAAACGCCTGAATTTCGTGGCGCGCCTCAAAGGCAACGGCAAGAACCGGCCTCTGATCCTGATGGCCCATAGCGATGTGGTTCCGGCCGAGCGCAAGCAGTGGAGCGTGGATCCTTTCGGCGGCGAGGTCCGCGAGGAATTTCTCTACGGCCGCGGAACCGTGGACACCAAGTCGCTTCTGGCGGCCGAACTGGCCGTGATGGTCGAGATCAAGCGGCGCAACATCAAGCTGAGCCGCGACCTTATTCTTCTCTCGGAGGCCGACGAGGAAGCCGGATCGAGTGGAATCGAGTGGCTGATCCAGCACAGCTGGCCTAAGATCGATGCGGAGTTCGCGTTCAATGAAGGCGGATCTGTCTGGGAATCCAAGAACGGGACTCGGGTCTTTCTGATTCAGACTTCGGAAAAGATTCCCACGCGTGTGATCCTGACCGCACGCGGACCGGCCGGGCACGGATCGCTGCCCCGTACCGATAATTCGGTGCTGCGGCTTTCGCGGGCGCTGGTGAAGCTGGCCGACGCGGACCAGCCGGTGCGCTTGACCGGTCCCACGCGGCGCTATCTTCGCGAGCTGTCTGCGTTTCCGGAGTATGACTGGCTGGCGTCGCTGCTGCCGAGGCTGGACACGCCCGCCTCGGTACCGGCCGTGGCCGCGCAGATCCGCTCCCGAGATCTGGAGCTGGACGCCGCGCTGCACACCACCGTGACGCCCACCATGCTGAAGGCGGGGATCAAGATTAATATGATTCCGAACTCGGCGGAAGCCCAGGTGGATGTCCGCAGGCTGCCCAGCGAGACCATCGAGGAAGTGCTGTCGCGGTTCCGCCAGATCGTGGGCGATCCGGCCATTGAGATCACGCTGGCTCCCGGGCCGCAGCTTCCGGCCACCGAGTCCAGCTCGCGCACCAGTGCCGCCTACCGCTCGCTCGAACGCGCCATCGCGCGCGTTTATCCGCGCCAGGCGGCGGCGGTTCCGTTCATGTCGCGCGGCGCCACCGACGGCAGCTTTCTGCGCTCCAAAGGCATGGCGGTCTACGGCGTCCCGGTCTTCCTGCGCGAGAACGGCGAGAATCGCGAGCACGGCAACGATGAGCGGATCTCGCTGCAGAACATCGAAAGCGGCTCGGAGCTGCTGTGGCAGATGGTTCTGGAAACCGCCGGGGATAATTAACTCGCTGCCCTGGTCAGGTGCATGAACATCTCGAAGAACGCATACCCCGTGGCTGCCAGCGCGACCCCCGCGGCCGCCCGCCAGAAATTCTCCATCGCTCCGGAGAAGCCGGGCGTCCCGGCCAGATAGGCCACGATGAACCCGCCCGCCAGCCCCCCCAGGTGAGCGGCGTTGTCCACTCCGCTGATCACCAGTCCGAAGATCAGCAGGTAAATCATCCACTGGACGTACTGGCGACGCATGGCGGCGCCAAATGCCGAACGGTCGCGTGTCCCCAGCGCGATCATGGCGCCGATCAAGCCGCATAGCCCCGCCGACGCGCCAATGGAAACCGCGGAGGACCAGTACATACTGGCCAGGTACCCGGTGACCGAAGAAACGAAATAGATGGTCAGGAATCGCGGCGTTCCGAAGGATTCATTCACCTGCGGGCCCAGATCGAACAGCACCCAGGAATTCATGGCGATGTGCAGCAGGCCGCCGTGCAGGAAAGCCGCGGTGATCAGACGCCACCACTCTCCCCGGCCGAGGATGTAGGGGACGTACTTGGCGCCGAAATCCACCAGGGTCTGCAAATCGGGATCCCGGAATCCGCTGCCGCCCTGCTGGGTCATGCGTAGCATCATCGCCAGGTACAGGCCGGTGTTGATCAGCAAAATCAGCATGGTGACAAAGCGCTGATGCGGAATCAGTCCTCCCAGCACATCTGGCGGGGACCGCCGGGCGATCGCGGGTTGGCCCACCTGGTGCTGGCAATAGGGGCAGACCTTGTCATCGGAGGTAATGAATGCCCGGCAGTTCGGGCACATGCGGCGCTTATCCAATTTTGAGTACTCCGTCCTCAATTGTACGGGGCCCTGTTCCCTTTCGCACATCCGGCCTGTCCATAAACTGATAGAATCAATGGCGCGAGTCTAATTTCATGCCGAGAAGCGAACAAGAGCACCGCGAGGAGATCGTCCACGTCGGCCGGCTGATGTTCGACAAAGGCTGGATCGCGGCCAACGACGGTAACATCAGCGTCCGCCTGAATCCTGTCGAGGGTGATACGGGACTCGTGCTGGCCACTCCCCGCGGAGTCAGCAAGGGGATGCTGCGGCCCGAGGACCTGGTGGTGGTGGATATGGACGGCCAGAGAGTTTCAGGCCCGCTCGAAGTCACCACGGAAATCGGCATGCACCTGACCATCTATCGGGAGCGTCCCGACGTGCATGCGGTGGTGCATGCGCATCCGCCGGCCGCGACGGGCTTCGCCGTGGCGGGCCGGGCGCTCAACCTGGGCGTGCTGCCGGAAGTGATCATCTGCCTGGGTTCGGTGCCATTGGCGGAATACGGTTTGCCGGGCACGCCGGCCTTCGCGGAAGGCATGCTGCCCTACATCCCCAAGTACGACGCGATGCTGCTGGCCAATCACGGGGCGGTGGCCTACGGCGCGGACCTGATGCGCGCCTTCTTCCGCCTGGATACCGTGGAACATTTCGCCCGCATCGCACTAGTGGCGGAGCTGCTGGGGGGCGCGAGAGCTTTGCCGCGCGCCGAAATCCAGAAGCTGTTCGACGCCCGGCCGCGCTACGGCGTCCAGTCGCACAATCGTTTCGAGCCCGGCTGGCCCCTGGCCGCCGAGGATCTGCCCGAGCCGAGCGAGAAGCACGAGCTTACCCGCGAGCAGCTATTGGCGATTATCGATGAGGCCCTGAAGGTCCGCGATGTCTATGGACCCGGTCCAAAAAGCGAGAAGGGGAACGTTGCCGCTCCCCTTCGACGCGTCGATCGCGGTTAACTCTAGAATCGTGACTTCTTGGTCCCCTTCGAATCGGGGACCTTCATTGTAGCGTATTGGTCGAAAGCTGGATGATCAGCATCCGGCCGTCGGACTTGAACGTCGCGCCGGTGGCCGTGCGGGCTTCCTTGGACGGCTGCGCCGGCACCAGATACGACAGGCTGGCGACCAACCCGGTTTCATCCAGGCTCTGCGCGACGAACTCGCGCTCCAGATCCACGTCCGGATCGATCTTGTGCGTCACGCCGTTGTTCCGCTGGTCGCGGTCGAACCCGATGTCGTGCGTGGCCGCGCCCACCCACAGTTCCTGGCCTTCCACCGTGAACGGAGCTTTCCAGAGACGCAAGTGATGGCGCTGCGCCACCACGGCGATCGGCTCGGCATGCGCCAGGCCGTAATCCTGCACGCGGCCGAACAACATCAGCTCGCTCATGGGAAGTTCCACGTAGGCCGCCTTCGTCAGAACGGAGAGAACGCCGTGAATAATCGCGTCTTCCCTGGCGCGATCCACTTGCACCCATCCGGCGGCTTCAAACGCGGCCAAGACTTTTTTCTCATCGCCGATCACTACGAAATTGGTGTTATCGCCCGGGTTGCCTTGCGCGTCCACCACCCGGCGCGGGATCCGGTCGATCATTTCGACGGTTACTTTACTGGGCAGGGGCTCTTTGCGCTGGACGGAAACCTCCGCGCCGCGGGAGGTAAATTCGATCCTGACGTGAAAGGTCCCCTCCGGCGCATCGCCGCTGCTCTTATTGATGCCCAGGTACAATCGTCCGGCGCGCGGCGACGTCCAGCTCTTGCTCGCGCCCACCAGGAACGGCGTGGCAGCCTCGCTCGATCCGATGCGGCCGATTAACGCGCCCTGGCCCGCTTCGTTCACCGGGTATGTCTTGATCAAGTCGCGGAAACCGCGATTGGCGCCAGCGGCGGTGACCGAGGTTGTGTTTTTTCCCGACTTGGTCTTCATCGTCCCCGTGGCGCTGAGGACCAGCTTGTCGCCGGGACGCAGATCGAGTTTCGTATCCACCCAGGCGTCCTTGCCGGAAATATCCAGCGTCGAAACATCCACCGGCTTGGTTGGTTCCTGGGCCAAAGCGCCCAGGCAGACCAAAAATGCGATCCACCGCATGCACATCATTGTAACCGGGTAAAATTGAGCATTGCCTGTCTCACGTCCCGCCAATCCCAAGGTCAACCCCACCGGCGAGAGTATCGCGCCTGCCCAGAGGCCCGCGCGCGTAGAGGAAGAACCACAAGGTCCTCGCGTCTCGGCCATCCTGGTGGGCTTCAATCAGGCACCCGCGATGCGCCGGGCCGTGGCCGCCCTGGAGCGTTCCCGCGACCGCGAGCGTCTGGAAATTCTGGTGGTGGACTGCGGCAGCCGCGATGAAAGCACGCAGTTGGATACCGATTTCCCCGCCATCCATATGCTTCGCCTGCCGCATCACCTGGGCGCGGCGCGAGCCATGAACATCGCTACCAGGACAGCCAAGGGGGATTTGCTCTTTTTCCTTTCACCCAACGTGGAAGTGGCTCCCGACACGGTGTCCGCGCTGGTCCATCGCCTGCAGCCGGATGTGGATACGCCGGAGACCGACGTCGCCGCGGTCTGCCCTCTGTTAGTCGATCCCGAGGGCCGGCCTGCGGCGCGCATCCACGAAATTCCGACCAAGGAAGAGTTGACGGCCGCGGCCCGCGGCGAAGCGCTCCCGCCGGCTCCTCTCGATCTCTCTCAGGAAAGCTTGGCGGTAGCCTATCCCGAACTCGACGCCGTTCTGATCCGCAAGGTTTTCGTGCGCAGCATGCACTACTTCGATGAACGCTTCGGCAACTACTGGGCGGACGCCGACCTGGCCATGCAGATCCGCCGCGCGGGCAAGCGGATCCAGCTGTTTCCCGGTGTCCAAGCTACGTATCATCCTGCGCCCGATCCGCTGGAAGGGGATCCGCTGGCACGCGCCGATCGCATTGGTGGCGCTGCCGCGCTTCTGGGCAAGTACGAAGGCGGAGTGGCGGCTTTTCGCTTGAAACTGGGCGTGATTCTCTCGGCGTTGGCCCGATTCGAGCTCGGGCTGGTCAGCAAGTTGGCCGGGGGGCAAAAGCTGGACGGCTCACAAGCGGCCTGATATCAATACATTGGGTTCGGGTTCGTAGGTCCTTGTAGGGCCTTTACCTTATTCCACTAACCTTCTTCCTATCCCCAGCCGATAGATTTCCAACAGGTCAAGCCTATGCATCTCGATGCCTTGTTGTGGCTGTTTCTTCCGATTTTAGTGGCTGGGGGCAGCGCTCTCCTGTCGTACTGCGTCATGCAGGCGAAGATGGAAGTCGCCTTGTCCAAAGAGCGGGAATCGCTGGCCGAAGCCCGCGCCACCATCACCTCGCAGAAGGCGACCATGGAGGAGCGCGTCCGGGCCACGGAAGAATCGGTGAAGCGGGCCGCCCTCGATGAGTTTCTGAAGGATTTCCGCGTGGAAGAGCGCAGCTACATGCGCGAGGTCAAATCGCTGGCCTCGGCCAAGCGCAGCATGGTGATGCAGGAGCGCCTGTTCTTCCGCAATATTCCGCTATCCAACTGGGTGGAACACGAGATGGTGGTCGAAGAAGGCATGGACCTGAACCGCCTGGAACCGACCTCCATGTTCACCACCGGCTCGCTGCCCTCCGGCGGGGAGCGTCTGGCGGTGTCGAAACTGCTGGACAATGCCGGCCCGGCTCGCCCGGCGGCTCGCCCCAACTCGCTGATGCCCGCGCACGCCGCGTTTGGCACGCAATAGGCAAGACCTTCAAAGCGCGCAAAACGGAGCGCGACGCGCCCTTTGCGCTTAAGACGTAATCCATTCCCGAACCCTCGCGTCTGAACGGTATCATGGGCCTGATGGCCGGGCCTGCAATAGCCCCGCGGACGGCAACTGGAGATCTGGTCGATTTCTCTGCCTGGATGGCATCCGAGCAGAGGCGCGTCTTTGGATTGTGCCACCGGCTCCTGCGGGACGCCGACGAAGCGGATTCAGCCACTCAGGATGTGTTTCTCAAGGCTTACCAGGCCCTGAGGAAGGAAGACGCCAAAACCCTGGACGATCCGGCGCGCTGGATCACGCGGGTCGCGGTGAACACCTGCCTGGACCGGCTGCGTTCGCAAAAGTGGCGGTTCTGGCACCGCCGTCCGTCCCAGCAGGATGAGGACACCATTTTGCGGCTGGCCTCGTCGACCCGCCCCGAGGCTGAGGACCGCTATTTTGCCGGGCAGATCCACCGGCGTCTGGAAGCCGCGCTCGAACGGCTTTCGCCCCGCCAGCGGGCCGCGTTTACGCTGCGGCACTATCACGATTTGAGCCTGGAAGAGATCGGGAACCTGCTGGATCTGGATATCGGCACGGTAAAGGCGCACATGCATCGCGCCGTGGTGAAATTGCGGCACGAGTTGCGCGATTTGTACGGAGGACGCGGATGAATCCTCATCTGAGTGACGACGATCTGATCCGGCGGCTGTACGGCATCGGCGAGGAGGACGGCCATCTGGCCGCCTGCGCCGATTGCAGGGACCGCTGGCTCGCAATCCAGAACGTCATACGAAGCGCGCGCGCGGAGGCGCCCCGCCCCCCCGA
>DATIRX010000095.1:0-2309 GCA_035469225.1 Bryobacteraceae bacterium | reverse complement strand
ACTGATCGAAACCTGAACGTTAGCGGGTCGACTTTAAGAGTCGGCCACCTCACGCGTGGTTTGAGTGCTGTTTTTACTACTGCCAGATATCATTAGACTGGACCACCTCCTTCCTCAGTGATGCCTTCATCTTAAGACCTCTTTTGAAAAGTGTCAAGCTAAAGACAGCCTGAGATGGAACAACTGGTTACCTGCTCAAAACGCGACGAAATCGGCGTGGTCGCGATCAACAATCCTCCTGTGAATGCACTCAGTTCGGGCGTGCTGGAAGGAATCAGGGCTGCGGTGACAGCGCTCGAAACCGACGCGGACGTCCGGGCGATGGTAGTCATCGGCAGCGGGCGAACGTTCGTGGCCGGGGCGGACATCCACCAGCTTGCGGAGATCACGGCAGGCCGTGGCGAGATGCCGGCGTTCCATCGCACTCTGGCGGCGCTCGAGAATTGCTCCAAGCCGGTGGTGATGGCGATCCATGGTACGGCCCTCGGCGGGGGACTGGAACTCGCGATGGCGGGGCACTACCGCGTGGCGACTCCGGATGCGCAGGTAGGGCAGCCTGAGGTGAAGATCGGCCTGATCCCGGGCGCAGGCGGAACGCAGCGCCTTCCGCGATTGGCGGGCGTGGCCAAAGCCGCCGAGATGTGCGCGTTTGGCGAACCGATCTCTTCGCCAGACGCGTTGGCCGCAGGCATCCTTGACAAGATCGTTGCCGGCGATCTGTTGGAAGGCGCGATGGCTTTTGCCCGCACAGTAAGCGGCCCCAGGCGGACGTGTGATCTGCCGGTGACGCGGGCGGATATCTCCGCAGTTCGCAAGAAACTCAGGGGCGCATTGATTGCTCCGGAACTGGCGCTGGATGCGGTGGAAGCGGCCATGACGCTGCCGTTCGAGGAGGGCCTTCGCCGCGAAGCGGAGATCTTCGAGCGATGCCTGCATTCGGACCAGTGCAAGGGGCTGATTCACGCGTTCTTCGCCGAGCGAGCCGTTGCGAAGATTCCGGACATCCCCAAAGATACGCCAGTGTATTCCGTCCGCCAGGCGGCAGTGATCGGTGCAGGCACCATGGGCGGCGGGATCGCCATGGCCCTGGCCAATGCCGGCCTGACGGTGCGGATCAAAGACTCGGAGCAGGCGGCGCTCGACCGGGGAGTCGGAGCCATCCGCACGAACTACGAGCGATCGGTCAGAAGCGGACGGCTGACGGCGGCCGCCGCCGAAGAGCGCATCGCGAGGATTTTGCCCCAACTGGACTGGACCGGGTTCGACCAGGCCGACCTCATTATCGAAGCGGTATTCGAGTCGCTGGCGATCAAAAAACAGGTGTTCGCGGAAATCGACAAGATCGCCAAGCCGGAGTGCGTGCTGGCGACCAACACATCTACGCTCGATATCGATGCGATTGCGGCAGCCACCGCCCGGCCGCAGATGGTGGTCGGCATGCATTTTTTCAGTCCCGCGAACGTCATGCGGCTGGTGGAGGTGGTGCGGGGCGCGGCCACTTCGAAATCTGTCGTGGCCACCGCGATGAGCGTCGCGAAGACCCTGAAGAAGGTTGGCGTGGTGGTGCGGAATGGATTTGGATTCGTCGGAAACCGGATGATGTTCCCCTACATGGAGCAAGCCCAGCTCCTGGTGGAGGAAGGCGGGACGCCGGAACAGGTGGATCGTGCCCTTACGGATTTCGGCATGGCGATGGGGCCGCTGGCGGTGGCGGATCTGAGCGGCATCGATGTGTTCTGGCGGATTCAGCAGGAGTTTCCGGCAGTCGCGGCCGACGGCATCGAGAAACTGTACGCGGCTGGACGGTACGGGCAGAAGACCGGAGCAGGATTCTATCGCTATGACGAGAATCGCAAAGCGATACCCGATCCGGAAGTGCTGGTACTGCTGCGCAAAGGGACCCGCAAAATCTCGCCCGAAGAAATCGTCGAGCGGTGTATTTACGCGCTGATCAATGAGGGTGCCAAGGTTCTGGAAGAAGGCATCGCTCTGCGAGCGGCAGACATCGACGTGATTTACCTGACGGGTTACGGATTTCCGGCGTATCGGGGCGGCCCGATGTTTTACGCCGATACGGTGGGTCTCAAGAAGATCTGCGATCGTGTCGTGGAGTTCGGCTGGAAGCCCGCGGCTCTGCTGGAGCGGCTGGCCGCTGAAGGCACGAGGTTTTCCTGAAGTCCTACTTCTTGTCCTTCTTCACGAACCATTCCACCCACTTGTTGGGCGGAAAGATAAAAAACGCGATCAGCAGGACGATGATAAAGAACACGAACAGCAAAACGGCTAGGGCCATGGGTCTCTTCATCTTA
>DATIRX010000094.1:0-1680 GCA_035469225.1 Bryobacteraceae bacterium | reverse complement strand
CGACAAGTTCGCCAACATCAATAGCACCGTCATCGGCGATTACAACAAGCCCAAGGTGCGCTTGCCCGGATCGGGCGGGGCGCAGGAAATCGCGGGATTCTGCGGCGAGGTGATGATCACGCTGCGCCAGAACAATCGCGCGTTTGTGAAGAAGCTGGATTTCCTGACTTCCGGCGGCTATTTCGAAGGGGGCGACAGCCGGCAGAAGCTGGGCCTGCCCGGCAAGGGCCCCACCAACGTGATCACCGATCTGGGCATTTTGACGCCCGATCCAAAGACCAAGGAACTCACTCTGACCAGCCTGCATCCGGGGATCACGGTGGAACAGGTGATCGCCGCAACCGGCTGGCCGCTGAAGGTTGCTTCGAAGCTGGATGCCACCGCGGAGCCGACCCCGAACGAGCTGAGCGTGCTGAGGGACCTGAACGAGCGCACCGCGCGCGCCCACGCCGGCCAGGCCTAGACTCGAAATAGGGGGAAGCATGATCACCCGTCGAACCGCTTGTCTTGCGCTGGCTGGAGGAGCTGGCATCGCATCGAAGGCCGCCTTCGCGCAAAACGTACGTTCGTTGAAGCCCCGCACCATCGACGATTTCTTCCGCGAGTTTACGGATGAGTGGGTTCGCCTCAATCCCAATCTGGCCACCTCGCTGCCCTATTTCAGCGGCGAGGAGCAGGATCGACTGGAACGTCAGTTGACCTCGCTCAGCCCTGTCTGGGCGAATGAGCGCATCCGGCTCGCCCGCAAAGGCCTGGCTGAACTGCGCCAGTTCGATCCGGCCAGCGTGACGGAAACGCAGCGTGTTTCCGGTCAGGTGATGGCCTGGCAGCTCGAGGTCGCAGCATCGGAGGAGCCGTACCTCGATTACACTTTTCCGATTCAACAGATGAACGGCTGGAACGTCTCAGCCGTCGAAGGGTTCACGGTATCTCGTCCGCTCTCCAAACCCAGGGACGCCGAAAACTACGTCGCAGCGCTCGCACAGGTCCATGTGCGCATGGAAGAAGCCATCGCCGAATCGCGCAGGCTGGCGAGCAAGAACGTTATCCCGCCGCGCTTCATTCTGGAAGCCACCATCAGGCAGATGCAGAATTTCGTGGATCCGTCGCCGGGCCAGAATCCTTTTGTGACGGCGTTCGTTGATAAGATGGCGGCGGCCATGGAGCCGATTCCCTCCGGACAGCGCGAGAAACTTCGTCTGCAAGCGGAAAAAATCGTTGGCGAGCGAATCTATCCGGCATGGAAGAAAGCCATAGCGACGCTTCAGTCGCAGTTGCGGCGCTCGACCAATGACGCGGGCCTGTGGCGGCTAACCGGCGGCGATCAAGCCTACGCCTATTTCCTGCGGCGCTACACGACCACCAACTTGACCGCGGACCAGATTCACGAAATCGGCCTGCAGCAGGTGTCGCGTATCGAGACGCAGATGGAGGAACTGCTTCGGCGCCTCGGCCGCACGGCAGGCTCGGTGAAGGAACGCATCGCCAAGCTCAAACTGGATCTGCAATATCCCAATCCCACATCGGACGAGAGCCGGGGGCAGATCATGCGCGATATCGACGGGATCATTCGCGATGCTGAAAAACGCGCCGCGCTGCTGTTCAGCCTGCGGCCTAAGGCGCCGGTGGTCGCGCAGCCGTTCCCGCGCTTCCGGGAAGCCAACGCCGCGGCGAACTACA
>DATIRX010000093.1:0-3531 GCA_035469225.1 Bryobacteraceae bacterium | reverse complement strand
TCGCAAAATGTACGATATCTGCACCGAACTGCTGGCGCGCCACAACCTCACCATTCACGATGTGAAGCTGCTGATCCCCCATCAGGCCAATCGCCGGATCATCATTGCCATCGCCGAGCGTCTCGGCATCGATTGCGATCGGGTGATCATTAATATCGACCGTTACGGCAACACCACCGGTGCGACCATTCCTCTGGCCACGCGCGATGCGATCGAGTCCGGAAAACTTAAGAAGGGCGATATCGTGCTGTTCACCGCGGTGGGCGCCGGTTTTACCGTCGGCGCAAATCTGTGGCGCTGGTCTTACTGATATTTTTTCAGCGCAACACGATTTCCCGCGGCCCTTCATCCAATCCGAAGATGCGGATCACCTGAGGCCCGGCCGCCTTGGGCGCGATCACGTCCGGCTTCGGGGCCGCAGCGGCAACCGTAGTGGCCCTCAGTCCCGCGGCAAACTGCTCCTCGCTGATCGCCATGCCTAAGGTGACGTCATTCTGAACGATGTTGATCTGGATCCCTCGCGCCATCGGGGGCAGCATCCCAATCGACTGTTTCAGCGCCTCGGCCAGCTCTCCGGCGGCTTCTTCCGATTCGGCGCTGAACACCGCTCCCAGCCGCACTCCGCCCTGCAGGGAAACGCCGCCTTCAAATCCCTCCGCCTGCGCCTCGATCGGAATGAAATGCTCCGCCAGGGGATCCGGCAGACGACGGGCCACGACCCATAGGTCGTCCTGAGCGTAACGCGCCGCGCGGGCCAGCAGCGGAGAATATGTCCGCTCGGTCTCCTCCAGCAAGCTTCGATCGATCGCATCCTGTAAATTCTTCACACGCCCCACCAGCATGAGCTGGTCGGTCATGCGCGCAACGCTTAGCGTGTCTTTGCCGGGCGTCACCCAAATTTCAAAGTTTTTGTAGGGCGCCCGCTTCAGTCCCTTGCCGGCGGCCTGCTCCCGCAGCGTGGCCTCGGGAAAATTCCCCGCCGCGATGGCCAGCAGCGCCGGCGCTGAAATCAGAATCTGGCGCGAGTTTTTCAGGCATTCCAGATCCGGGAAACCGAGGCCGTCTCCGCCCGCAAGTTCGCCCGCCAACGCTTCCGCGAAGGGCGAAGGTCGCAGATGCTCCCATTGGATTCCCACCAGGGCGGTAGCCTCGGGCGAAGCATATCGCCACCACGCCGGATGCGATTCTGCCGACACCCTGCCTACGCCGAAGAGCAGTAGGCCAGTTGAGAGAATTGCCCGCAATTGCATACTACGTTCATCGGAGGATTAAATCCGGCAGTTTATTCGGTAATATTTACCTCGTCTGCCTCTTCCGCACGATTGAAAACACGCAAGTTAATCTTGGCCCAACGATTGCATTGCAAGGAACTGCATGAAACGTAACGAGTACGCCGACGCGTTCCAAAAGGGTTACTCTGCAACTCGCCGCTTTCTGCTGTCTCGCGGCGCGGCCCTTGATGAAGCTGAGGAAATCGCCCAGGCTGCTTGGGTTCGCGGATGGGAATATCGCGCTCAGTTGCGCGATCCCTCCATGGTGAACTTCTGGGTGAATTCGATCGCGCGCAATCTGTTCCGTGCGCGATTCCGAACGCCGCCGGTGATCCCGCTGGAAGGAATCGATCCCTCCTACAGCATGAGCCTCGAAGAGCAGATCGAGGTGCGGCGAATGCTGGAACGTTGCCCGCCCCGTGATCGTGCCTTGCTCGAAAAGAGCCTGGAAGGCTACTCCGCGGAGGAAATTGCCAAGGACGAGGGCATCAGCTCAACCGGTATCCGCGTCCGCATGCTGCGCATCCGCCAGGGAATCCGCGCGCAAATCGCCTTCGCCGCTTAGTCGATACGCTAAAGTAAGTGGTTCATGGCATCCGAGACGGTGCTGGAACTGCGCCACGTGTCGAAAGCGTTCGCGACCCATCGCGCCGTAGCCGATGTTTCTCTTGTAATCCCCCGCGGCGCATTCTTTTCTCTGCTTGGCCCATCCGGCTGCGGCAAAACCACAATCCTGCGCATGATTGCAGGGTTCGAAACACCCACGTCGGGCGAAGTCTGGCTGAACGGCGAGTGCATCAACGCGCTTCCACCGTACCAGCGAAACGTGAATACCGTATTTCAAGGATATGCCCTGTTTCCTCATCTGACCGTTCAGGGAAACGTCGAATTCGGTCTCAAGCATAGAAAACAGAAAAAAGGGTCAGACGACATTCATCGCATCGACGAAGTCCTCAAGCAGGTCCGCCTGGAAGGTAAGTCCTCACGGCGGCCCTCCGAGCTCTCCGGAGGCGAACGCCAGCGTGTCGCCCTGGCCCGCGCGATTGTGCTCCAGCCCGACGTCCTCCTGCTGGACGAACCGCTTTCCGCGCTCGATCCCCAGTTGCGCAAACAAGTACGCAGCGAGTTGCGCGATCTCCAGCGCCGCCTCGGAGTCACGTTCCTGTTCGTAACGCATGACCAAGAAGAGGCCCTTTCCATGTCCGACCAGATCGCCGTGATGAACGCGGGATCGCTCGAACAAGTCGGGACCCCGCGCGAAATCTACGCCCAGCCGCGCTCGCGATTTGTCGCCGATTTCCTGGGCGCCATGAACTGGATCGACGGCGTCGGCGTGCGCCCCGAAGCGGTATGTATCACGCAGCACGGCAGAAAAGCCGTTGTCACCGGCGTGACATATTTGGGTTCGTTTTGTCGTATTGAACTGACGCTGGAAAGTGGCGAAAGTCTCGCGGCCCAGGCCCCCCCGGGCGTCTCTTATACGCCGGGCCAGGCGGTGTGTTTCACGTGGAATCGGGAAGACGAGATTCACTTGTGAAACTCCGCAAGGCATTCTTAGCGCCCGCGGCGATCGTCATGACAGTGACGATGCTGGCTCCGCTCGCCATTATCGTCATCTACAGTTTCCTGACGCGGGGAGCCTATGGCGGCGTCGAAGCGCCCTGGACGCTCGAAAACTATACCCGCTTGTGGGATCCCGTGTACGCTGCGATCCTGTTCCGCTCTCTCTGGATCGCGGCCGTCGCCACCGCGCTCTGTCTGATCCTGGGCTTCCCTCTGGCGTTGTTCATCGCCCGCTCCGGCGCTCGCAGGAATCTATACCTGGGCCTGGTGATTCTCCCCTTCTGGACCAGTTTCCTGATTCGTACCTATGCCTGGATGTTTATCCTGCGCGATACCGGGATCGTCAACTCCGTGCTGCAGGCGCTGGGCCTCATTCGCGAGCCGCTCCCGCTGCTTTATAACAACGGCGCGGTGATCCTCGGCCTGGTGTACGGGTTCCTGCCCTTCATGGTGCTGCCGCTTTACGCCACGCTGGAGCGCCTGGATCCTAGCCTGCTCGAAGCCGCAGCCGATCTCGGCGCGCGACCCTGGGACACGCTGGTTCGCGTGGTGCTCCCGCTGTGTACGCCTGGTATCCGCGCCGGGGCCATCCTGACCTTCGTGCCATGCCTGGGTACCTATCTCACGTCGGATCTGCTCGGCGGAAGCAAGACGGTGCTCATCGGCAACCTGGTGCAGAATCAGTTCACCGCCTCGC
>DATIRX010000092.1:0-2970 GCA_035469225.1 Bryobacteraceae bacterium | reverse complement strand
CTTTTTTCAATGGTCGCCCCACGATGACGGGACCAAAACCGTCCTAAAGCATTCTGCCCGCAGTCATTATACGAGATTTGAGCCCCCGGCCACGCGAGTCGTCCTGAACGCTTGGTCGAGGCGATGGCCGATGGCATCATCGAGAAGGCGGAGCTGGAAAAGCAGCAAACCAGCGTACACGCGATGAGGGCCGTTCAGGGCGACCTGAACGATGCGCAGCACGAGAAGGTCACGCGGTTGTTGGTGGAGTTGGCTCGATTGCAGCGCGCCTTCAGCAAGACGTGAACGCCGGTCATCCCGATCGCCTGCCTTTGGCGCGAATATCGACCACCTTTGTCATCGCTCTCGGCTTCGACGGTACGCGGAAAGGTTTCGACGGAGCCTCCGGCGTCATGGACTCCAGAGATCGAATGGCTTCATCGACAGTCTGCAGGTCCGCTCGGAGCCTGGCGATCACTCTATGGATATCCACTTCGGCATCCGGCTCGATGACCGGGATTTCGGTGGCGGGTGTCTGGTCGGCAGAACTCATGGGTTTTCCTTTTCCCGGTAACGGCACACGGTTTGCTTGGATAGTGCAGTAGTTCCGCCGATCGTTGCAGGATGATTCGTTTTTTGTTGGCGGAAACCCCACGCAGGCCCCAACTTTGAAACGAACCGGCGATTCCAGTCACCTATAGTTATCCGAAGTCCCCGGTACACGGAAAAGGAGTCAATATGAGCCTGCCGTCCGAAACCACAACTTTCACACTCGACAATATGGGTCGCTTTCTTTGCAATACTTTGCAAGAGGCGATCGACAGCACGACCGTGACCGTAGCCGGCCGGTTGCGCGGATTCGACGTCATCGTCATTGGCGGCGGCACCTTCGGTGCTGTCATCGCCTCCCGGTTGCTATTGAATGACGAGACGCATAGCCGCCGGATTCTGGTTCTGGAATCCGGGCCGTTTGCGCTGCCCGAACACGTCCAGAACATGCCCTATCAAGGCGGTGCGCCGGACTTCCGGGTGCCCTGGGACAGCCACCCGGCTCTCGGCTACTTCGGCCTGCTCTTCGCCGTCGGCGGACGATCTCTGGCCTGGGGAGGCTGGTCGCCGCAACTGCTCGATCAGGAGTTCAAGAACTGGCCGGCGTCCGTGGTCGCAGCGCTCCAGGATCCCTACTTTCGCCAGTCCAGCGACCAGATCGGCGTTACGGATAGTAATGATTTCATCTACGGCCGGCTGCACACGGCCCTACGCCGGCAGCTTTTCGATGGGCTCGCCTCGCCGGCTGCCGCGCCTCACGCAGTCAAACTGGCTGCGCTGCCCGACCATCCCGCGGTACGCTACGCGGGCCTGGAGGCGGTCGGTGATCTGGCAATCGCCGTGGGCGCGGCAACAGGAGGGGCGACAACCACAACGGGCAGCGCCGCAGTCACCGACGATCAGCTCCGCGGCCTGCTGGGCCTGAAGTCAACCGATACAACTTCGCGCGTCGATATGCTCAATTTGCTCAAGCTGGAGGCGCCCCTGGCGGTCCAGGCCCGCGCGGAACCCGGAGTGTTCCCCTTCAACAAGTTCAGCGCTGTTCCGGAGTTGATCAAGGTCGCCCGGGTTTCGGCAGCCGAAACCGGCGGGATCGGCGCGCAAGCCGACGCCCGCAAGCGCCTGATGATCGTCCCCAGAGTTCCCGTGCTGGACGTGATTACGGAAACGCAGAGCGATAACTGGGTGAGGGTGACCGGGGTCCGCGTCAGGGATATAGACGGAACGGAAAAAGTGATCTGGCTGGCGCCGCCGGCCAACGGCAGCCAGAGCGCGGTGGTGATCGCGCTGGGCACCATCGAGAGCACGCGGCTGGCGCTCAATACCTTCAAGGATTCGCTCTCGGGGCGCGCCGCGCAGCGGATGGGAAAAAATCTGATCGCGCATCTGCGCTCCAATCTCACCATTCGCGTTCCGGTAGCCTCCCTGACGTCGCTACCTGCTTCGACGCAGACCTCCCTTCAGGCCTCGGCGCTCTTCGTGAAGGGCAAGGCCAATATCGCGGAAAACCGTTTCTTCCACCTGCAGATCACGGCCTCCGGATTGAACAAGCTGGGGCAGGATTCTGAAGCCGAGCTATTCAAGAAGATCCCCGATACCGAGCAGCTGGAGACCATGGTGCGCGCCGGCGATACGCACGTCGTGATCACCCTGCGGGGCATCGGCGAAATGACGCCCCAGAATCCCGATAGCTTCATCCGCCTGTCGCCCACCAGGACGGAAAACTCGCGCCCCATCGCCGAGGTGACGCTCGCCGACATAAAAACGGGCACCAGCAGCACGCCGCAATCCGATATCGACAAACAAACCTGGGACGCGATGGACGCCCTGGCCGACGAGACTGCACTGGTCTTTGCCAACGGAAAACCGTTCGAGATCCTTCAGACCAAGGAGGGCAAGATGGTGCCGATGCCGGCGGGCGCCACGGCCGCCGATCTGCGAACCGCCCACCCCTACGCGGACCGTCGGGACGCCGAAGGCACCACCCATCACGACGCCGGAACGCTATGGATGGGAGCCGACCCGGCCACCTCCGTTACCAACGAATTTGGGCGCATTCACGACACCACCAACTGTTACGTGGACGCACCGGCGCTGTTCCCCAGTCTCGGTTCGCCCAACCCCATGCTGACCGGCGTCGCTCTGTCGCGGCGCACGGCGGATCTGCTCGAGACCAGCGTCTTGCCGCGCGCGGCCACCCCCAGCCCGTCTGCGGGCTTTACCGCCCTGTTTGATGGCACCGTTGCCACGTTCAAGAAATGGCAGCTGGCGGGCGCGGCCAATAGCGGGCAGGGTTTCGCATTCCTCAACGGCGAACTGGCCAGCTATGGTTCAGCCGACTTCTCCCTGCTGTACTATGCGCCGCAGGCGTTTGACGATTTCCACCTGCGTCTGCAATTCCGGGTGTTCGACCCGGCGAATTGCAATAGCGGCGTATTCATC
>DATIRX010000091.1:0-4923 GCA_035469225.1 Bryobacteraceae bacterium | reverse complement strand
TCGAACTCGGCGGCAAAGGAGTGATGGGCCAGCACGGGTGCGGCGGCCAAGAGGAACAGCCAGCAGTATTTCATTGTTATTTTCCCACCATGTGCTGCGGATCGATGTTCTTTTCGCAAACGAATTCGAACAGGTCGGTGTCCGGAAGCAGCGTGTAGCGCATCACCGGCATGTCCCATCGCTGGGTATAAGTCTTGGAGTCGTCGATGGTCACCTGGACGTCCATGTGCCCGAAATCGACGCGCTTATAGCGTTCGGTGATGCGCAAGGCATCGGAATGCGGATGGCCGGCCATGTCGATATTCCAGACCTGATCGTTAATGCCTGCGGTGGTGACGACAAACTCATCGCCTTCCCACTTGCCTACGGAATAACCCATCCAGCTGGGCTGCGCGTACTCCTTGGGAAGCTCGCGGCCGTCGGTGAAGATCTGGCGGCGGAGCGAATACATTTCAAAAAGGATCAGAGTCTTGCCGTTGGCATTCACGATTTCGAAAGGATACGGCAGCGTGCTGGCCTTGGGAACGCCCTGGGGCATGCAGCGGGCCTCGGGATCGTCCCGCAGCGAAGTGTCCCGGCGTTCGGCGAAGACTTTTTGAGCCCAGGGCAGCATCTCGGGCGCGCCACCGCCCCGGCCTCCGCCTCGACCGCCTCCGGGCGGATTGGGCCGGCGGCCAGGCGGCATCCACTGATCGCCCAGCCAGATGCCTGAGAGGTCGGGCTTACCGTCGGCGGTCTTGGGCGCGGGAGCGGTGAGATTGGGCTTGCCGTCGGGCGTGCGCGGGATTCCCCTGGTGGGCTGATCGAACCACTGCGCCGAGAGCGGCACGCCGAGAGCAATCAAGACAAGTAAGTTTCGCATTAGGGCCTTCCGGCAGGGCCGACCAGATGCTGGGTGTCGCGCTGGTTTTCCTGGCAGATGTATTCGAGCAGCTCATCGCCCGGCAGCAGGCGATGCTTCGCGTTAATGGTGAACGGTTTCGTATACGCTCCGGGATCGGTGATGGTGACTTCTTCGGTGAGTGTCCCGAGATCGGGACGGGTATAGCGCTCCACCGTGTGAAGCTGCTCGGTGTGCGGATGGCCCACGAAATCAAACCAGAACAGATCGTTGAAGCCGACCGTATCGATGACCAGAGTGTCTTTGTCCCAGCGGCCGGTGGAATGCCCGTACCAGGTGGGATTGGGATCGGCGGGATGGGCGCGGCCATCCATGAAAATCTGCCGGTAGCTGTGAATATTCCCTTCGAACAGCATATACAGATAGGGCGGCGCATCGACGAACTTCCAGGGATAGGGCGCATGACGCGGGACGCCGGTGGGCAAGCAGTTCGCCTCGGGATCGTCCTTGGAGAGTTGCTTACTCATCTTTTCGCGGGCCCAGGCGTTGAGGGGAATGGTCTCGCCGGGTTTCAATCCGAGGGCGATGTCTTCGATCAGAAAGATGTCGGCAGGGCGCCAGAGTCCGGAGAAATCGATACGGCCATCGGCATGGCGGGGAGCCGGACCGGAGGGAGCTACCTGTTTGTTCTTGGCGCGATCGGTGGGCGGCGCCTGTGCGAATGCCAAAACTGCCAGCAGCATTAGCGCGCCGAGACCGGCCGCAATGTTAGAGAGGGTTGACTGGCGCATGTGGGCTCCTGGGACTAGATTCTTCCACAAAAAGGGGGCGGGATGTGTGAGACGCGTATTCGGATGGAGCCATACGCAGAGTGGTACGAGCGACGCCTCATTCGCACGGCCGCACTCGGGGGACCTTCATATTGCCCTGGTCGAGGGACGATGCCAGCGCCTGCGGATGTGCTTGTGGAGCGTATCGGCGAGAATCACGGCAGGGAAGGCGAGTAACGCGGATACGGATCCGATCACCGTCGGCGGTGCGTGGCCCAGAATGGCAGCCAGCGGATGAACGTGCAGGAAGACCAGAAGGAGTGCCAGCTCGGCCATGACCGCATAGACCAGGAAGCGATTCGTAAACCAGCCCAGCGCGCCCGGCCAGCGGGTGGCGCTTCGGCAGACAAACGCATTGGCCATCTGGCCGAGGACAACGGCAGAGAAAGCCGCACCGGAGGCCGCCAGGAATGTGGAACCGCCTGGAAACGCCAGGCCGGGACGCCAGCCAAACGCGACCATGGTGGCCAGAAACGCAAGCATCTCGACGACCGCTTCCACAGGACCCAGCAAGCCGAAAGCTCGCACCAACAGACCTTCATCCAGCAAGTGCCGGCTGTCGGGAGGGCGCTCCAGGACGTCGCGGCTGGGGGCCTCAGTCCCCAGTGCCAGTGCCGGAAGAATATCGGTGCCGATATCCAGGGCCAGCACCTGGAGAACACCGAGGGCCAAAGGGAAACGTCCACCGGACAACGCCCACACTACAAAGGGAGCCAGTTCGGCGATGTTGTCCGTCAGGTGATAGGTGAGGAAGCGCCGGGTGTTGGCAAAGATCGCCCTGCCTTGCTCGATGGCTGTGACGATGGTTGCAAAATTGTCGTCGAGCAACACGAGATCCGCGGCCTCACGAGCCACATCCGTGCCCGTCCGGCCCATGGCCACTCCAATGGAGGCTTCCTGCAGCGCGGGACCATCGTTGACGCCATCCCCGGTCATGGCCACGACGTGGCCACGAGCTCGTAGCGCACGGGCGATGCGTAACTTGTCTTCGGGAGTAACCCGGCTTAATACGATTCCGTCCCGATCTACCAGTGCGCCCAGCAGAGCTTCGTCCTCGGGAAGGTCGCGTCCTTCGATGACTTTCGCTTCGGGACCCAGTAGCCCGACTTCCGTCGCGATGGCCCGCGCAGTCGCCGGATGATCGCCGGTGACCATGCAGACTTTGATTCCGGCGCGACGGCAAGCTGCAATGGACCGGGCGACCTCCGGTCTGGGAGGGTCCTCAATCCCCAGAAGACCGAGGAGCTCCAAGTCCTTCTCGATCTCATCGGGTGTACCGCCTGGTGAGACTTCACCAATTTGGCGGCGAGCCACCGCGATCACGCGCAGGCCCCGGCTCATCAGCCGCTCGAGTGCGGCCTCGGCGCTCGGTTGCTTCGGACACAGCGGAAGGATCGCATCCGGAGCGCCTTTCACGTGCAGCGTGCCGCCAGCGGCGACCGACATTCGACGACGCCGCGGATCGAAAGGGAACACGGCCGTGACATTCGCCGCTTCTGTGCCTGGGTCGATCCCAATCCGATGAGCAAATACCTCGAGCGCCGCTTCCAGAGGATTTCCGTGCGCCACCCACCCATCTCCATGGCGTACGGCTCGTCCGACCGAGCCGTAGGAAGCGCTGAGCGCCACTTCCCTTAGCGCCGTCGCCAGTTCCGGCTGCGCGTGGATGGCGCTTTCGGGGCAATAGCCGGTTCCCTCAAACGTGCTGCTCCCGGAAGGCGTCCAGGCTTCGACGACAGACATCTCGTTGAGGGTAAGAGTTCCGGTTTTGTCGGTACAGATGAAGGTCGTTGATCCCAGCGTCTCAACAGCTTCGAGCCTTCGCACCAGCGCGTTGCGCCCCGCCATGCGCTGCGCTCCCACTGCGAGTGACAAAGTCACTGTGGGAAGGAGGCCCTCCGGTACAAGCGCCACCACAACGCCGATAGCGAATAAAAACGCATCGCTAAGGCGAATTCCCACGAGCGCCGCAATCATCAGGAATACGACCCCGGCCACCAGCGCTGCAATGGAGATGGTCCTGACGACGCGCTGCAATTCCTGGGCCAGTGGAGTCCGCGGTCGGCGGCTCGCCTGTGTGAGCTGCACTAAACTGGCGAGGCGGGTTTCGTTGCCGGTTGCGGTTACGATCCCCCGGCCCTGGCCTTCCACGACGAAGGTGCCCGCCATGACCGCATCGCCGATTCCCGCGGACACGGGTTCGCTCTCTCCGGTCAGCATCGAGGTGTCAACCGACAGCGCAAATGCCTCGAAGAGCCGCAGATCCGCTGAGATGCGATCCCCTGCTTGGAGCAGCACGAGGTCACCGACCACCAGATCGGAGGCGCTGATTTCAACCGGAATACCGTCGCGCAAAACGGTGACCCGGCGGGGGAGAAGATCGCGCAGTTTTTCGCTGGCTCGCTCGGCCCGGTACTCCTGGACAAACGCAAAGAGTCCGTTGAGTATGATCACGACAAAGATGGCCATGCCAAGTTGAGGCATGCCCGCCAGAATGGCCAGCCCGCCTGCGGCCCAGAGTACGAGAGCGAAGAAATGCACCATCTGCGCCGCACACTGCCACCATACGGATCGCCCTGGCTTGACGGGAGGGAGGTTCGGTCCGTGCAGCCGAAGCCGCTCCAGGGCTTCTGCATTCGTCAGGCCTTGGAGCGCCTGTACGGGAGCCCGCGCCTCCCCGCTGCTGCGCGTCATCTGGGTTCGGACTCGGAGTCCCCTGAGACAGGGTACCGGGGTCGTATTGGGTCAGAAGCAGCGTGGCTGCGGCTGAATTCCGCCAGCCTCGCCTGACGGTCTTCGATCACAAATTCGTTCGACCTCATGCGGAATCGGCCCAGCCAGGCCGTGCAGACAAGCGAGCTCAAATCATCCGAGAGGCGAATACGCACTTCCCTCGCGAAGAGGGCCTTGAGGCTCATGGATGTCTCCCTTCAGCCCCGGACACTGCACGGGCAATGCCAATGTTCAAGGCTCAAAGTATCCAGATTTCCCGTGGGGCACTGCGCGGAGGCGTTCGCCTGGGACGCATCGGCGCGATTTGGCGCATCTGAGCGCCCTCCTGAGGCAGATGGCACAACGGCATGATTCTGCGGCTCTTAGTTTGGGCGTTCCGCACAGGATGCGCCACGCAATCCCGCACCGCCGTGCCCGTCTCGGCGGGCCGCTTTACGCCGCTGTTCCGAATAGCGCCCCGACGCCTGCGGTAATAGCCATAGCTAATGCGCCCCAGAACGTGACGCGTATCACGCCCGC
>DATIRX010000090.1:0-3298 GCA_035469225.1 Bryobacteraceae bacterium | reverse complement strand
GTCCAGCATGGCGTGGTAGAGGTCCTCTTTGGTGGCAAAGTGCCGGAACAGGATGGCCTCGCTGACACCGCTGGCCGCGGCAATGTCTTTGGTCCGGGTGCCGCTAAAACCATGCTTGGAGAACAGCGCCACGGCGTTTTCGAGCAGCTGCCGGCGGCGGTTTTCCGAGGTGAGGCGAGGCCGGACCGGAGGCTCGACAGAGGAAATCGCGGGAATCGCAGGGGGGGTGTTCACAAGTGAGTACTCACTTAATCGTAGCAAGACGGCTGTGCTGTCGTCAATTCCTCCATCGGAGTATGCGGCCAAAAAGTCACGCGGAACATGGAATTTCGGCGAAACGCGGCCATGAACCGGCGAATAACCTGGGGGATTAGATGTGTTCGGTGTGGTGCTGTTTGCGGGTTCGCCACAAATCGACCAGCAATAGGGCCGCTCCCACCGTAATCGCCGAATCGGCCGCGTTGAACGACGGAAACTCATAGGATCCGAAGAAGAACTGGAGAAAATCGGTCACGGTTCCGCTCAACAGGCGGTCCCAGGCGTTTCCGAGTGCGCCGCCGAACACCAATGCCAGGCCTACCGAGACCAGGGTCACGCCGGGCACCGGAGCAGGACGCGGCCTCCATAGCATCACGCCGATGATGGCGATCACCACCAGAGAGACCGCCACCAGGAGCATGCTGCTCCACTGGCTGGGGGAATCGGCGAACATCCCGAAAGCCGCCCCCGGATTTTCGGTGTGCACAATATTGAAGAATCCGGAGATCACCGGGGTGACCTCCCAGGTGGTAAACGATGACCGGATATACACTTTGGTGACGCGGTCGATGACGACCACGGCGGCGGCGATGGAAGCCGTCCGCAAACGTGGGTTCATCCCGGCAGGTCCTGGAGCGCGGCCGAGCAGGAGTCGCACACCGTCGGGAATTCCGGGTCCTGGCCCACGGCGGTGGAGTACTTCCAGCAGCGCTCGCACTTCATGCCGTCGGCCTTTTCGATGATGGCCCGTACCTGGTCGCCCGGCTCGACAATCACCTGCGACACGATAAAGACCGAGGGCAGCTCGGCCTGGAATCCTCCCCGGTAGCCTTGCAGCCGCACGCGGGCTTCGAGCGACGTCCCGATGAGCTTGGCCTGGCGGGCTTCCTCCAAAGCCTTCAGCACCACGTCGCGAACTTCCATCAACTGATCCCATTCTGCCAGCCGCGTCGCGGGCAGTCCGGAGGCGACTTCCGAAGGTTCGGGAAGCAGCGACAGGTGAACGCTCGGAGGCGCGCCGGCCGGTTTCGCGGTGTGGCTCCAGACTTCGTCGGCGGTAAAGGCCAGCAGCGGCGCGATCAGCCGCACCAGCGCATAGTGAACCTGGTAGAGAGCCGTCTGCCCGCTTCTGCGCGCCCGGCTGGACGTGCCCGCGGTGTACAGCCGGTCCTTGAGGATGTCGAAATAGCGCGCGCTCAAATCCGCCGTGGCGAAATCATAAATCGCGCGGTAGACCTTGTGGAACTCCAGCGAATCGTACCAGCCGCGGCAGCGCCGGATCAGATCTTCCATCCGCGCCAGAATCCAGCGGTCGATTTCGAGCATGTCCTGGACGGGCACGGCGTCCTTTTGAGGATCGAAATCATGCAGATTGCCGAGCGCGTAGCGGAAGGTGTTGCGCAGCTTGCGATAGGCCTCGATCAGCCGGTCGAGGATCGTATCGGACAGGCGCACGTCCTCGGTGAAATCGATGGAGGCGACCCACAAGCGCAGCACGTCGGCGCCGTACTTGTTGATGATCTTCTCGGCGGCCTCGCTGCCGCTGGATTTTGAAAGCGCGCGGCCATCGCCATCGAGAGTCCAGCCGTTGGTCGCGGTGGCACGGTAGGGAGCGCCGCCTTTGAGCGCAACGCCGACCAGCAGAGAACTGTGGAACCAGCCGCGGTATTGATCGCCGCCTTCCAGATACATGTCGGCGGGCCAGGGCAGGGAATTCTCCGGCGTCAGCACTGCCAGATGGCTGACTCCGGAGTCGAACCATACATCCAGAATGTCGGTTTCCTTCCGGAACGACGTTCCGCCGCACTTGCCGCACTTGGCATCGGGTCCTGCGAGCTCCGCGGCGGATTCGGAATACCACACGTCCACAGTATTAAGACGGAAACGATCCACCACGCGATCCAGAATCTTGCGGTCGGTCAGCGGTTCCTGGCAGCCCTCGCAGTAAAACACGGTGATCGGCACGCCCCACAGCTTCTGGCGCGAGATACACCAGTCCGGCCGGGTCGCAATCATGTTCGAAATGCGCTCCTGGCCCCAGGCCGGGGTCCACTTCACGGTCTTGATGGCTTCAAGCGCGCGCTCGCGGAGGTTGTTCCGGTCCATGCCGATGAACCACTGTTCGGTGGCGCGGAAGATGGTGGGACGATGGCATCGCCAGCAGTGCGGATAGCTGTGCTCGATGTGCTTTTCGGCCAGGAGCGCACCGGCGTTTTTCAGGATTTCGATGACCAGAGGATTGGCCTGCCAGACGGTCTTGCCGATGAGTTCTTCGGGCAGGCGTCCGGCTGCGCCCTCGGCGTGAAACATTTTTCCGGCGCCATCCACCGGGCAGTACACGGGAAGACCGTAGGCTTGTCCGATGACGTAATCTTCCTGTCCGTGGCCCGGGGCGGTGTGCACGGCGCCGGTTCCCTGTTCGAGCGTGACGTGCTCGCCCAGGATTCCGATGGAGTCGCGCTCCAGAAACGGGTGACGGAACACGGTCTGGTCCAAATGCCGGCCCTCGAATTCGGCCAGGACGTTCGAGGAGGTCCAGCCGCAGGCTTCAGCGGTGGCCGCCCACAGATCTTTCGCGACGATGTAGACGTCGCCGCCGGTTTCGGCAGCTACATAAATGTAAGTGGGATGGAACGATATCGCGAGATTGGCCGGAATGGTCCAGGGAGTGGTCGTCCAGATCAGGCCCCACACGCGCTTGTTCCGCAGAGCCGGGTCGATCGCGGCGGGATCGGAGGTCAGCGCAAAACGAACCCAGATCGAAGGGCTGGTGTGGTTCTCGTATTCCACTTCGGCTTCCGCCAGGGCAGTGCGATCGTGCGTGCACCAGTTGACCGGCTTGAGCCCTTTGTAGACGTAGCCTTTTTCCAGGAAATCGACGAATGCGCCGGCGATCACGGCTTCATACTGGGCGCTCATGGTCAGGTAAGGCTCCGACCAGCGGCCCAGCACGCCCAGACGGATGAAGTCCTTGCGCTGCAGATCGACGTATTTCGCCGCGTATTTGCGGCAGGCGGCGCGAATCTCGACCGGCGACATG
>DATIRX010000089.1:0-6153 GCA_035469225.1 Bryobacteraceae bacterium | reverse complement strand
CCCGCCTTGATTTCCAGAAACGAGACGTCGCGCAGCTTGGTGAGGTAGGCGCGTAAAGCCGCCTGCCGGCGCGAGTCGAGAATGCGGTTCTGAATCTCCTGCTCCACTTCTTCGAAATCCGCCAGACCCGCCTTATGATGCTCTTCGACGCGCAGGATCA
Organism: Bryobacteraceae bacterium; assembly: GCA_035469225.1. Classification (GTDB taxonomy): domain Bacteria; phylum Acidobacteriota; class Terriglobia; order Bryobacterales; family Bryobacteraceae; genus Palsa-187. Next base: position 5,993 of record DATIRX010000089.1, on the reverse strand, counting down.
GCAGGCCGGTGGGGATCTTGATGGGATCGAGGATGGTGCCTCTTTCTTTGTCCCAGACGGCGGTTTCGATCGCGGGAGCTAAGTCGCCTTTCTTGTAAGGATCGAGGGCGCCTCCATCCTTGGCAGTGGGGGAATCGGAGTTGGTCTGCGCCAGCTCGGCAAAGCGTTCGCCGCGGCGGGCCCGGTCCACCAGATCCTTGGCTTTCTTTTCAGCGGCGGCCATGGCCGCGGGGTTATCCTGCTTCCCCTGCGTCGAGATCGCGATCTCGCGAAGAAACACACGCTCTTCGCGCTGGAACTCATCTTTGTGCGTGTCGTAGTACGCCCGGATTTCTTCCGTCTTGAACTGGATCTTGCGCATAACCTCTTCGCGCATCACGCCTTGACTCAGGAGGTTGTTCTTGATGTCGGCCTTGAAGTCCTCGTAAGATTTCCCGGTTTCCTGGCGAACCAGAGCCTCGAACTTCTGGGGATCGGTAGTGCCGGTCTGGCGCTGCAGATCGGCGATGTACTTGTTGACCTCCGGATCCACCTTCAGGTCCAGTTCCTTCCCCTTCTGCATCAGCAGCAGGGTATCGATCTTGTTGCGCAGCAGGTTGGGAACTTCCGCTTTTAGAGCGTCTTCCAGGCGCTGGCCGGTCATGCCGTTGGCCCGCAGCTGCTTTTCCAGGTCGGCGCGGTCATGGTCCAGATCGACGTTGGTAATGATTTCCCCGTTCACTTTGGCGATGATCTGCTCGATGGTGACGACGTCCGCCTGGGAAGCGACGGTAAAGGCAGCCAAACCCGCTAGAAGCGCAACAAGATACCGCATAGCTACATTATATCCCGTTAACCCCTTACGGATTGAGCCTGGACGGGGTTCCGGTTATTATGGAGGTATGAAACGTTTGCTCCTGCTGACACCAGTGCTGGCCCTTTCTATGGTTTCGATGAACGCCCAGGGTTTCCCCGAAGGTCCCGGGAAGAGCGTGTTCGAAAACACCTGCGGCGGGTGTCACGGCGCCGATATCGTGATCGGCCAGACCGGCACTCGTGACGTCTGGCAGGATACGGTGGATTCCATGCGCGGCCGCGGTGCGCTCGGCACCGACGACGATTTCAAGCTGATCGTCAACTATCTGACCAAGTACTTCGGCGTGCCGGTGAATGTGAACACGGCGCCGGCGAAGGACCTGGAAAGTCTCGACCTGACCACGGCCGAGGCGGCCGCGGTCGTCAAGTACCGCACCGACAAAGGCAAGATCAAGGACTGGGCCGACTTCGCCAAGATTGAAGGCGTGGACGTCAAGAAGGTCGAGCCGATTAAGAGCCGCCTTAAGTTCTGACCAGTTCTTTTAGCGACCCATCCAGATAATCCAGCACTGCGGCGGGACCCTCGCCCGTGGAAGGAAGCGGTAGCCGCAATACGCCGGCGGGCGTAAACTGCGCGCCCGGCAGCGACGAAACCAGGTGCATCAGCCGCGCAGGCTCGATCTTCGAGCCGGGATGAAACTTGATATTCAGCCCGCCGCCGCGCCGATCTACGGCTTCGATCCCGATCCGCTGCGCGTTGCTTCGGAGCAGAGCGAATCGCAGCAGAGTCTCGACGGCGTCGGGTAACGGACCGTAACGATCCGCCAGATCCGTACGCATGGCCTGAGCCTGCTCGGATTCCCGCACGTCGGCGATGCGCTTGTAGATACGCAGCCGTTGCTGCTCGTCGGCGATGTACTCGGCCGGGATGCGTATATCCAGACCCAGGTTCAACGCCGACTGGACCTCCAGCGGCGCTTCCTCCCCCTTCAGCTCGCGAACGGTTTCCTCCAGCAGGCGGACGTACGTATCGAATCCCACTGCGGCGATGTGGCCGTGCTGTTCGCCGCCCAGCAGGTTGCCGGCCCCGCGCAGTTCCAGGTCGAGCGCGGCAATCTTGAATCCGGCGCCCAGGTCGGAAAATTCGCGCAAGGCGGCCAGGCGCTTGCGGGCGATTTCGGACAGCTCCTTATCGGCGGGCACCAGCAGGTAGGCGTACGCGCGCCGGTTGGATCGCCCCACGCGGCCGCGCAGCTGGTACAGCTCGGAGAGCCCATGGCGTTCGGCATTCTCGATGATCATGGTGTTCGCCAGGGGAATATCCAGGCCGTTTTCGACGATGGTGGTGCAGACGAACACGTCGTATTCGTGGCGCATGAAACCCAGCAGAACGCGTTCCAGCGCCGCCTCGCCCATCTGCCCGTGTCCGACCCCCAAGCGGGCTTGCGGAACCAGCTCCTGAATCCAGGCGGCGCGCGTAAAGATCGATTCGACACGGTTGTGGACGAAATAGACCTGACCGCCCCGGCTCAGCTCCTGCTCAATCGCCGTGCGGATGATATCGGGATGGAAATGCGCCACCACGGTGTTGATCGACAGGCGATCCTTGGGGGGCGTCTCGATCACGCTCATATCGCGAATCCCCAGCAGAGACATGTGCAGCGTGCGCGGAATGGGCGTCGCGCTCATGGTCAGCACGTGAACGTTTTTCCGCATCTGCTTGAAGCGCTCTTTGTGGGCGACGCCGAAACGCTGCTCTTCGTCCACCACCAGCACGCCCAGGTCGCGGAAGACCACATCTTTGGACAGCAGGCGATGCGTGCCGATGGCTACGTCGATTTTTCCGTCGGCCAGCTCTTCGAGCAACTGTTTTAGTTCTTTGGCGCTGCGCAAGCGCGAGAACATCTCAATGCGCACCGGAAACGCCGCGAAGCGCCGCTTGAAGGTTTCAAAATGCTGGAACGCGAGCACGGTGGTGGGCGCCAGCACGGCCACCTGTTTCCCGTCGCCCAGAGCTTTGAACGCAGCCCGCATGGCGACTTCGGTCTTGCCGAATCCCACGTCGCCGCACAACAGCCGGTCCATGGGATGCGGCGATTCGAGATCGCGCTTGATTTCCTTGGTGGCGGTGATCTGGTCCTTGGTCTCGGTGAATTCGAAGGCGTCTTCGAACTCCCGCTGCCAGTTGGAATCGGGCGAAAACGCGAAGCCTTCGGACATGCGGCGCTGGGCGTAGAGCTTCAGCAGCTCATCCGCCATGTCACGCATTTTCGCTTTGACTCGCGACTTCTTCGCCGTCCAGGTGGTCCCGCCGAGCCGATCCATGGGGGGCGGGGAATCGCCGCCGCCGCGATACTTGTCCACCAGGTCCATGCGCGTGAGCGGAACGTACAGCTTGGCCTCGCCCGCGTACTCGAGCAGCATGAAATCGCCCTTTTGATCGCCTTGGACAATTTCGCGAATCCCCAAGAACTTGCCGACGCCGTGCGTGGCGTGGACCACGAAGTCGCCCGGCTTCAGATCGGCCAGGTCGGCGGCGAAGGTCGCCATGTGGCTCTTCTTCGGCCCCGGCTGCGCGACGAATTCTGACGATCCGAACAGGTCTTCGGAGCCGATGAAGGCGATCCCGGAATCGGCGAACACCCCGCCGCGCCGGACGAGCCCTTTGACCAGGTAGGTGCTAACGACGGGGCCGGAGATGTAGGCGCGTTCCGCCAGATAGGACGAAGCGGCTTCGTTGGGAGCCAGTCCCAACTGGAACGGAATGCCGTACTCGCGCAGGACGTCGGCCAGGCGCTCCAGCTCGCCGTTGGTAGGGGCGAAGAACGCCACGCGATGGCCTTGTTCCACCAGCGTTTTCGCCTCGGCTACCGCCACGGGCATGTTTCCTTGAAACGCCAGCGAAGGCCGGGTTGCAATGTGGGGGGCGTCCTGTCCCAGGTGCAGATGGCGAAGGCTGATGACCGGACCGTGCAGGGTTTTCTCGAACTCCGGCCATTCGAAGAAATTCGCGGCCGGCAGCGCGGCAAATTCCGGATGCTCGCCTTTGAGCTGCTCCAGATGCTTCCACAGGCGCTCGGAAGCAGACCGGACGTCTTCGGGCTCGTCCAGAATCACGATCGGATCGCGCGCCAAGGTAAGTAGGGAGTGCCGGCGGGGCTCTTCCACTGCGGCGGCGAACTCCCAGCCGGGATACACCGAACCATGCCTTGGTTGTTCCAGCAGGGGCAGAATCTCGGCTTCGGGAACCTTTACAATCGACCGCTGCGTCTCTACCTCAAAGCGGCGAATGGACTCGATTTCGTCGCCGAAGAACTCGATACGCAGCGGCTTGGCGCTCTCTGCGCCGAACACATCCAGAATTCCTCCGCGGAGCGCGTACTCCCCCACCATCTCGACCGGATCGCGCTTCTCATAACCGATGGAGTGCAAATGCGCGACGATGCTCTCGAGCGGCAGTTCTTCGCCCTTACGCAGCGTGAGGGCCAGCCGCCGGTAGTATTCTGCGTCGTGCGTTCGAAGCAAGGCGGAGGCGGCCGGAACGATGGTGATCGGCGCGGATCCGGCCGAGAGTCTCCAGAGCCCGATGGCCCGCTGCTCGCTGATCTCGCTGTGGGGAGAGAGCCTCTGCCCGGGCAGCACGTCGAGCGCCGGCAGCAGCGCCGGACGTCCCACTTCCGGCCGTCCGATCAACAAATCGAAGAATGTCCCGGCGAGCTCCGCCAGGACTTCGGCCCGTTGATTCCCGTCGGCCAGAACGATCAGCGGCCGTTCGGAGACCTGCCACAGCAGGACCGTATAGAGAGCCTTGGCGGTGGGCGTCAAGCCGGCCAGCGAAAACGGGCCCGGTTCGTGCCGCAGGATCGATGAAACCAGGTGCTGGAACGCCTCGTGGCGGGCCAGGGTCTGGAAGAGATCGCGAACGGAGGGGTGGGTCACCGGCAGTTTCATTGTACTGGTGAATCAAAAGCGCCATAATGGACGGAGGTTATGTTCCGGCCGCATCAGAACCTGAGCGACGAAATCAACCGCAATATCGTCCGCAGTGAAATCGAAGGCGGAGTCTACCTGCGGGACCTGCCCGAGGCTGCCAAGGTGGAAGTGCAGACGCGGAATCGCTACTACACCATCGTGACGCGCCGGGATGGATCGGCCTGGATCTGGGGCCATCCCGAATTCTGTCCCGAACCGGTCCTGGTGCAGATCTGCGGATGCAACTGGGGCGGATCGATGCTCAAGACCGCGTATCTGGGTCGCGGAATGCACCTGGAATTCCGGCATCCGCAATACGAAGGTCCCATCATCACCTCGGCGATCGTGGATATCCGGGTGCTCTCCGAGGCCGCCTGAATTTATCGCCCGACCAGTTCCCTAATATCGGCGATCAGGAAATCCGGCGGCGAGCTGACGAATGTGTCCGGCTGGAATCCCCACCGGACCCCGCAAGCCTGGACGCCCGCGTTGCGAGCCGTCTCGACATCCACGGCGCTATCGCCGACCATGATCGTACGGCTTCGGTCGGCTCCGGATTCGGCCACCAGCGCGTTCAGTCCGACCGGATCCGGCTTCTTTTCCGAAAAGCTGTTCCCGCCGTAAACGCGGAAGAAGTGCAGGTCGATTCCCAAGCCTTCCAGCATCTGCAAAGTGAAGCGAATCGGCTTGTTGGTGAGCACCGCCAGCGGAACCCGCTCGGCGTGCAGCTGGTCTAGCGCTTCCCGGACGCCCGGATACAACACGGTTGAATCGAGCATGTGCTCGCGATAATAATCCAGGAAATATTTCAATCCGCGGGCCCAGTCTTGCTGTCCTGCGTCCGGCAGCGCCCGCTGGATCAGCACCGGTGCGCCATTGCCGACGTACCGGGCAACGGTGTCCAGCGGCAGTGGACCGAGCCCCATCCAGGCGCGCGTAGCGTTGACTGAATCGGCCAAATCACGCTGGGAATCGACCAGCGTGCCGTCCAGGTCGAACACCAGAAGATCGCTGCTCATTGATTCAAAGGCTTCGGCGGCGGCGACTTTGGTTCGGCCTTCTTCTCCTGCTTCTCCTGCTTCGCGTCGCGCCGCTGGCTCTTCCGAACCTGATCCTCCCACGCCTGGTGAACCTCGTTCACGGTCTCGCGCACCGAGTTCTTCAACGCCCGGGGCGCCAGCGTCGCCACCATATTCGATGCATCGATGGCATACGGCAGCAGCAGG
>DATIRX010000088.1:0-2813 GCA_035469225.1 Bryobacteraceae bacterium | reverse complement strand
AGGACCAGTTTTGCGGCGGAGCTCATCACGTGGTCAGCGGCTGGAACCTGCAGAATCAGTTGCGCGTATTCGCGCACCCTGTCGCGCCCTGCAACAGCGGCCGGCCGCGCCGTATCTTCGCCGGTTGTGAGATCCAGAATTTTCAACAGATCCGCTTCGCCCGGGAACGGCACCAGCACTTTGTACAGAAAACGGTCCAGTTGCGCCTCCGGCAGCGGGTAAGTGCCTTCCATCTCAATCGGGTTCTGCGTTGCAAGCACATAGAACGGCTCTTCCAGGACGTTGCGTTCCCCGCCCACGGTCACGCTTCGTTCCTGCATGGCTTCCAGCAGCGCGGATTGCGTTTTTGGAGTCGCGCGATTGATTTCGTCTGCCAGCAGGATGTGAGTGAAAACGGGGCCTTTCTGAAAGCGGAAGATTTTTTGTCCGGGCGCCGGCTCCACGATGATATTCGTGCCCAGGATGTCGGCCGGCATCAGGTCGGGCGTGAACTGGATGCGAGAGAAAGCGAGGTCCAGCGATTCAGCCAGTGTGCGGACAAGCAACGTCTTGCCCAAACCGGGCACGCCTTCCAGCAAAACGTGTCCGCCTAGAAACAGGGCATCCACCGTGCTGTCCACAACCTCGTTCATCCCGACGATCTTCTTTCGGATCTCCTGCCGGATCGACTCATAAAGGGAACGGAACTGCTCGGCTTTTTCTTCGACGTTCATGCGTACATTGTACGACACAAGCGGTAGTGAACTATGGAGTCGGATTTCCGGAGGCCCATGTATTTATCGTCCTTGAGCCGCCTCTTACATTGACGGCGGTGGTGTGAGAGATTAGAATTGCTAGCTCGCCGAAAAGTGCTCAAAACGGCACTTCTCAAGCAATTCCCAGGGGTAAAAATACAATCAATCGATAGATGCTCCAGGAGTACAATCTTGTAGCCGGCGGCGAAAAGGGTGTTTCCCGCTCAGCAAAAGTAGGGGTGTGAAAGTGCGAAAATCATTACAGTGCTTGGTCTTTGTTCAATTGGTGTTCACGCTGGTCCTTGGATTATCCTGGGCGGGAGCGTCGGCACCGGATACGGTGAGCTATTCGTGGCGGTACTACCGGCCTGGCAACACCGGCATCCAGGGCGACATCAACGAAGCGATCTGGATCGGTCCGGATGGCGATCCCTACATCGGCGGCTATGACGCGTCGTTTGAGGAGGGTGGCTTCGCCAAATTCATCCAGAGCGAGAACCGCTGGGAGAACTACTCCAACGTGGACTACCCGGTCATCGGCCATCCGAACGACCAGGGCACCGTTCGTGTGAGGGACATCGTCCCGGATGCAAGCGGCAAACTCTGGATCGGGACCTGGCGGGGCGCGCTCACCTTCGATCCCGCCATCGGCGCGAGTTCGCTCACACATTACGGGCCGGGGAACTCGGCTTTGATCGATGACTTTGTGTGGGACATCGACCGGGCGCCGGATGGCACGATGTGGTTCGTGAACAACGGAATCGTGCGCTACAATCCGGCAACCGACTCCTGGACTCAATGGAACACAGGCAATGTATTCCTGTCCGCGCAACCCAAGCCGGGAGGCGGTTACCTGATCTGGTCTTCCGACAGGCCGCCGGCCCATGGCTTCACGTTCGTTTTCGATAGCGACACGCAAGCGTGGACAACCTTCACTCCAACCGGCGCACCAGGCGAAGTGGTCTCGATGCCGGGGAAGGACTGCGTGGACGAGGCCGGCAACTTCTGGGCCCTCCGTACTGCGAACCCCGGCGACTACGACAGCCTGGACTACCGCCAGCCGGACGGAACGTGGGTTACGCCTCCGGAGCCTTATGCCAGCGTGACGTACGAAATCCCGGCCTTCAAGGCCTATGGGAATGGCCGGGCATTGCTCGTGGACAGCAACGGCGTGGTCTGGCAATTTGATGGATCGGCCTGGTCAAGCCTCGGCCAGTGGCGGCCCGGCGCGTTCAGCTACTCAGCCGACATCGACGCCGCGGGAAACGTCTGGGTCAGCGGAGTCGGGGGTGCGGCGAAACGGGATGCGCAGACCGGGCAATGGCAGAACTACCGCATCACCAACACGGCCAACTTCGATTCGTTCAACCGTGATATCACGATCGACCCGGACAACGGCTACGTCTACACCGGCGCCAATGCCGGTCCCGGAGTCGGCGGAATGGTGCGCTTCGATGGATCACGCTGGACCGGGTGGAATCAGCTCACGTACGGACTCGGGTACGAGTGGCCGTTTCTAAACGACTCCTGCGAAGCTCTCGCTTATCGGCCTTCCAACGCATCCGTCGCGGTTTCGCCCGACCTGACGTTCTACGGCATCCATGAATGGACGGGGGCCGCGTTCAACCCGCTGCTTGCTGTCGGCGGCGCGAAACGGATGTGCGAGGACTCGATGGGCCGGCTCTGGGCCATCGGAGAGTACTACAGCCTCAGCTACTACGATGGCAGCGTCTGGACGAACTTGCCGATCGTCGGTTGGGGCTCAAAGATCCAGAAGGACCCGTCCCGGTCAGGAACCATCTGGGCAGCCACGGACTACGAGATCCAGCGCACCGACGGGAGCTATACGTTATCGCGTTCCATCAGCGACTTCCCCGGAGCCGCGACCTGGTTCACGGGCCTGGCCGCCGACGCCAACGGCATCGCATGGATCGGCACCTTGACCCAGTTCACGAGTACCGGCAGCACGCTGATCCGCCTTGACGCGAACACGGGTTTGTACCAGATGTTCCGGCACGATCAGGGTTGGCCCTTCCCCGGCGAACACGTGCGACCATTGGCGATCACGCCGGATGGCCG
>DATIRX010000087.1:0-7894 GCA_035469225.1 Bryobacteraceae bacterium | reverse complement strand
ACCAGGGGCAGCGTCACCGCCGCGTCCAGAACCTCTTTGGCGCGGAATTCCCAATTCGCGAGGATGTAGGCCAGCCACAGGCCGACGCCGAATGCGATCGCTGTGGAGACAAACGCCACGCGGAGGCTGAGCCACAGCGGGAACCAGTCCATCTGCATGGAAGCTTCAATTATAGAAGACGGCGAAGGAACGTGGAGACTATTCGACTTTATCCGCCAGAATGCGGACCTGGTTGTCACGCACTTCGACGTATCCGCCCGCAATGGTGAAACTTTCGGTCTTGCCTGCGGTGGTGAGCGTCAGCTTGCCTTCGCCCAATTCGCTGAGCAGAGCTGCGTGGCCGGGCAGGATGCCCATGTAGCCGCTCTTGCCGGGAATCTCGGCGTAGTCGGCCTGGCGATCGACCACCAGCTTTTCGGGCGTAGTGATCTCGATGTGCAGGGTATCGGCCACGTTACCCTTTCTTCTTCATCTCGCCCCAGGTTTCGAGCACGTCATCGATGGAGCCCTGGAGGTAGAACGCCTGCTCGGGGATCTCGTCGTGCTTGCCCTCGACCACTTCCTTGAAGCTGCGCACGGTATCGGCCACCTTGACGTACTTTCCTTTGCGGCCGGTGAACGCCTCGGCCACCGTGAACGGTTGCGAGAGGAATCGCTGGATCTTGCGGGCGCGGGCCACGGTGGCCTTGTCGTCATCGGAAAGCTCGTCGACGCCCAGAATCGCGATGATGTCCTGCAGGTCTTTATAGCGCTGGAGAATCTGCTTCACCTGCTGGGCCACATCGTAATGCTCCTGCCCGATGATCAGCGGATCCAGGATGCGCGAGGTGGACGCCAGCGGATCGACGGCGGGATAGATACCCAGCTCGGAGATCGATCGCGACAGGTTGGTGGTGGCATCCAGGTGAGCGAAGGTGGTGGCAGGCGCGGGATCGGTGTAATCGTCGGCGGGCACGTAAATGGCCTGCACGGAGGTGATCGAGCCGCTCTTGGTGGAGGTGATGCGCTCCTGCAGGTCGCCCATCTCGGAAGCCAGATTGGGCTGATAACCCACGGCGCTGGGCATGCGGCCCAGCAGGGCCGACACTTCGGAACCGGCCTGGGTAAAACGGAAGATATTGTCGATGAACAGCAGCACGTCCTGACCCTCTTCATCGCGGAAGTATTCCGCAACGGTGAGGGCGGTCAGCGCCACACGCAGACGCGCGCCGGGGGGCTCGGTCATCTGGCCGTAGACCAGGGCGCATTTGGATTTTTGCCAATCCTTGGAATCGATGACGCCGGCTTCCTGGAACTCGATCCAAAGGTCGTTGCCTTCGCGGGTTCGCTCGCCGACGCCGGCAAACACCGAGACGCCGCCATGCTTGGTGGCCAGATTGGAGATGAGCTCCTGAATGATGACCGTCTTGCCGACGCCCGCGCCGCCGAACAAGCCGATCTTTCCGCCTCGCACGTAGGGCTCCAGCAGGTCGATCACCTTGATGCCGGTTTCAAACATCTGCGATTCGGTGGCCTGTTCGTCGAAGGACGGCGCCTGGCGGTGAATGGGGTTGCGTTTGGCGGTGTTCACCGGGCCCATCTTGTCCACCGGGTCGCCGATGACGTTCATCACGCGGCCCAGCGTCTGCTTGCCGACGGGAACCGTGATGGGTTCGCCCAGATCCATGGCTTTCATGCCGCGGACCAGACCATCGGTCGGCTGCATGGCGATGGTGCGCACGCGGCTTTCGCCGATGTGCTGGGCCACCTCGCAGATGATATCGATGGGATCGGGAACGTTAAAACCCTCGCTGGTGATGCGAATGGCAGTGCGGATGACGGGGATCTGCCCTTCCTGAAACTCGACGTCCACGGCCGGTCCGGCCACCTGGATGACTTTTCCTACGTTCATATTCAGTTCCTCTTCGGGCCAGGCGTGCCTCGCCCCTACTCTAATCCAAAGCGGCAGCGCCGCTGACAATTTCGATAATCTCGCGCGTAATGCTGGCCTGGCGGACACGATTCATCAGCAGGGTCAGCTTGTCGATCACGTCGGCGGCATTGCTGGAGGCAGCCGACATGGCGGTCATGCGCGCGGCGTGCTCGGCCGCCACCGATTCGAGAAACGCGCGGTAGACCAGCATCTTCACATAGCGCGGAAGCAGGCTGCCCAGCAGCTCGCCGGGATTCTGCTCGTAAATGTAGTCCACCTGCGTGGACGCTTTGGGCACTTCGATGGGCAGGATGCGCGTGGAGGTCAGCGCCGACGCCATGGCATTCTTGAATTCGTTCGTGAACAGGTACACCGCATCGATCTCGCCGGATTCGAAGCGGCCGATGATCAGCTGCGCAATGCGTTCCGCATCCTCGAACTTTACCTTGCGGAAAAGATCGGTGTGAGTTCCGGAGATATTGGGGTAGCGCCGCCGGAAATAATTCACGCCCTTCTTGCCGATCAGCTCGAAGCTCAGCGTGGCGCCGGCATGCTCCTTGGCAAACGCATGGGCCATCTTGATCAGGTTGGAGTTGAACGCGCCCGCCAGGCCGCTATCGGCCGTGACGACGACCAAGAGAATGCGCTGCTCGGGACGCACGGCCAGCAGCGGATGGGCGCCGGCGTCGGGATCCTGCACGGCGGCCTCGGCCACATTCGCCAGAATCCGTCGCAACATCACGGCGTAGGGGCGCGCGGCCAGCGCACGATCCTGAGCGCGGCGCAGCTTGGCCGCCGAGACCAGCTTCATGGCCTTGGTGATCTGCTGCGTATTCTTGACCGAACGGACGCGCCGCCGGATGTCGATCAGGCTCGGCATGGCTCTAGGTGCGGGCCGCCGAGGCGTTGCGTTGCAGGAACTGCGCCTTGAATTCCTTGAGGGCCTCGTTCATCTTGCCCTTCAGGTCGTCGTCGAGCGTCTTCTTCTCGCGAATCGTGGTCAGAATGCCAGGATGCGCGTTCTCCACGAAGCGATACAGTTCCTGCTCGAAGGCTTTAATCTGATCGAGCGGCAGGTCGTCCAGCACGCCGATGGATCCGGCGTAAATGATCAGGACCTGCTTTTCGACGGGAATCGGGGAGTACTGGCCTTGCTTGAGGATCTCCACCATGCGGCTGCCGCGGGTAAGCTGCTGCGCGGAGGCTTTGTCCAGATCCGAACCGAGCTGGGCGAAGGCCGCCAGGGCGCGATACTGCGCCAGGTCCAGGCGCAAGCTTCCGGCCACCTGGCGCATGGCTTTGATCTGCGCGTTGCCGCCGACGCGGCTGACCGAGATGCCCACGTCGATGGCCGGGCGCACGTTGGAGTTGAACAGATCGGTGATCAGGTAGATCTGGCCGTCGGTAATCGAGATGACGTTGGTCGGAATGTAGGCGGAAACGTCGCCGGCCTGCGTTTCGATGAAGGGTAGGGCTGTCAGCGATCCCCCGCCCAGCTCGTCGTTAAGCTTGGCGGCGCGCTCCAGCAGGCGGCTATGAAGATAGAATACGTCGCCGGGAAACGCCTCGCGGCCGGGCGGACGGCGCAGCAGCAGAGAGATTTCCCGATAGGCCGCCGCGTGCTTCGAAAGATCGTCGTAGATGCACAGCGCGTGGCGCTTGGTGTCGCGGAAGTACTCGCCCATGGCGCAGCCCGCGTAAGGGGCAAGGTATTGCATGGGCGCCGGATCGGACGCCGTGGCCGCGACGACGATGGTGTAGGCCATGGCGCCGTAGGTTTCCAGAGTCTTGACGACCTGCGCCACGGTCGAGCGCTTCTGCCCGATGGCGACGTAGATGCAAATCACGCCGCTGTCTTTCTGGTTGATGATGGTGTCGAGCGCCACAGTGGTCTTTCCGGTCTGGCGGTCGCCGATGACCAGCTCGCGCTGGCCGCGGCCGATCGGAATCATGGCGTCGATCGCCTTGATGCCGGTTTGCAGCGGTTCCCGCACGGGCTGCCGGTCCACGACGCCGGGCGCCAGGCGCTCGATGGCGATGAACTGGGAAGTCTCGATGGGTCCCTTGCCGTCGATGGGCTGGCCGAGCGCATTGACCACACGCCCCACCATGGCTTCACCCACCGGCACCGACATGATGCGGCCGGTACGACGCACCTCGTCGCCTTCCTTGATGCCGGCGTATTCGCCCAGCAGGACCGCGCCCACCTGGTCTTCTTCCAGGTTCAGCGCGATGCCGGAAACGCCGCCCTTGAACTCGATCAGCTCGCCGGCCATGACGTTCTCCAGGCCGTAGACGCGGGCGATACCATCGCCCACCGAGATCACCGAGCCGGTTTCGGCGACGTTGACCGCGCGTTCGTAATTGTCAATTTCCTCGCGCAGCAGGCGCGAGATTTCATCTGCCCGTATTTGAGCCATAGATAATCTTCGTTACAGGGAAGTCACTGTGCTCCCAGTCTGGTTCGTAGCCTTTCCAATTGCCCCCGCACACTGCCGTCGTAGACGGTGGAGCCCACATGCGCGATCACGCCGCCGATCAGCGTGGGATCGCTCGAAAATTTGAGTTTTGCTTTCTTGCCTGCGATGCGCGATATCTGGGTTTCCAGGGTAGCCCGCTGCGGGTCGGTGAGCGGCGTGGCGCTGCGCACCTCCGCGGCGACGAACCCCAGGCGTTCGTCCAGCAGCGTCTCAAACGCATCCACGATAGACGCCAATTCATGCCCGCGGCGATGATCGATCACCACGTAGACGAAATTACGGACGTTTTCCAGCGCTCCCATGGGTTCCATGAGCCGCCGCATCAGGGCGCGCTTGCGCGACGGCGCCACCGCCGGCGATGCCAGAGCATTCTGCAGAACCGGCGAGCCCTGAATGAGTTCCTGCACCGCACGAAGCTGGGACAACACCTGATTCGGATCGACCTTCGAGCCGGGGGCCGCCACCACTTCCACCAGAGCGCGCGCGTATCGTGCCGAGACAACCGAAAGCATGTTAATTCTTAGACCCCGCCTTCGTCGCGCTCTGCCGTTCCAGATCGCGCACGAAATTGTCCACCAGCGCAGATCCCGTAGCGCTGTCCATGCGGGCGCGCAGGCGTTCCTCGGCCAGGCCCAGCGCGAGCTCCGCGGCATATTCCTTGAGCTGGCGGCGCGCGGTCTTCCCGGCGGCCTCGATTTCCACAGCGGCCTGCTCTTCAATCTTCTTGATCTGCGCGGCGGTGTCGCGCGAGATGCGCTCGCCCTCCTGCCGCATCTCCGCCCCGGACTGGACGCGGAACTTTTCGATGTCGGCGCCCAGCGCGGCCAGGCGGGCATCCATTTCAGCCGCGCGACGCTCGGCATCCTGCTTCATCTGCTGCGATTCGGAGATACCCTTCTGGATTTCCCTGGTGCGCGACGAAAAAAGAGGCGGAAGCTGCTTGGCCATCAAGTATCCAAGTCCGACGGCCAGGATGCCGAAATTCGCCCATTTCCAGATTTCGTCGGGATTCCCGGCGGGTTCGCCGCTCTTGTGCTCGGCGGCCTCTTGGGCAAACACCGTACCGACCGCGAAAAATGCCACCAGCAGCCAGCGCTTCATGCGGATTTCCCGCCCAGCACCGTGGCAGTGATCTGATCGGCCAGCGCCGAGCTCGCGTCGTGCAGCGACGCGCGGGCCGCAGCCGCATCGGCGGCCAGTGCTTCCCGGGCGGTCTTGACCGAGGCTTCCATGCGGGCGCGCGCCTGGGTCAGTTCGTTACTCTGCTCTTCCAGCCAGCGCTTCCGCAGCTCTTCCTGCTCCTTGTAGACTACGGCGCGGGCATCGCGAAGCTTGGCGTCATATTCGTCGGCTTTGCGGGTGGCAGCCGCCAGGCTATCCTCGGCGATCTTGCGGGCACCCTCGGTCAGCTCGCGGCGCTTCTGCATCACCCGATCCAGGGGGCCGAACAGCATGGCCTTCAAATAAAAATGCAGGATGATCAGGAGGATGATGGTGGGGATGGACTTCAGTAGTATCCCACCTAGGGCTTGTAGAGTTTGGTCCATTAAAAACTTGAGTAGGAAACCCGGAGCTTTAAGAAACTAACAGACTGTTTCTTAAACAGATGAAGTTATCACACTGCAGGCTTTCCGTCAACTTTCATCAACTTACAGGCGAAAAACGGCTCAAGGAGGGCTCTTGCGAAAGAACATGAGCTCGCGCCCAAGGGCCACGAAAAACCCGCGCCCCCAGATGCCCAGCAGCAGGAGAGCTCCGAACAGAATCACCGCGTCGATGCTTTCGCGCCCCTCGCGCGCCCAATAGACGTCCTCGAGGTTCAGCCACAATGCGAATTCGTCGAGAGTGAGGGCCGCTCCCGCGCCGTAGAGCAGCGCCATCAGCCGGACAGCCAGCGTGGCGGCGTGATGGGCGCCCGAGCCCCAGCCCGCCAGCCAGCCATACCCGATGCCGAGCAGCAACAGGATCCCCCAGACCAGGTGATGAACATGCCGCCCATGGATGTAGAGATCGTGAAACGGACCGATTTGGTGGAAATTCGCGTAAGCCAGGGATCTGGCGATGGCAAACGTGAAGAAGAAGCTGACAGCGGCCAGGAACAGCCTCCGCCGGGGATAACCGGGAATCTTGGTGCGAAAGAGCTTGTTGACGCGAGGATCGCGCAGGGCAAGAAGGACCGCCGTGGTAACCACGATCACCGACAATCCAATGACCAGCGTCCTGTACAGATTGCCCTCCGGGAGTCGTAACGCTCAATTCTATCAAGGGTCCGGTGTTATCCTCGGGTTGTGAATTGGCCGAGGGCGGTTTTGATTGTTGCGGGCGTAGCGGCCTGCAGCGGCGCCCTGTACTCCTTCCAGCGGGAGTTCCGCGAGTTCCCCGGTGAAGATCGGCCTACGCCCCTGGCGCCGGATGCGCTGAATCCCACCGAATTTGTTTGGGGACGCCTGATGTATCCTTCCGGAGGGGGCGGCGGCCGTTTTGGGGGCTTCGGCCGGAGCTGGCGAGAAGGCGGCCGCACCAACTGGACCAACGACTATCCTTCCGGGGACCGTCACCTGATGACCGCGGTGCGCCGCCTTACCCGGATCAACGCGCGGCCCATTGAGCAGCCGATTAACCTGGAGGACGAGGACGACGTCTTCAACTGGCCGTTGCTCTACGCGGTCCGCACCACCAGCATTCAGCTCACCGAACCGATGACGGCGAAGCTACGAGAGTACCTGGACCGTGGAGGCTTTTTCATCGCCGACGACATGTGGGGCCGCGGCGAGCAGGAAGCGATGATCGAGACCGTACGTGCCCTCTATCCTAAGCGCGAGCTGGCCGAGCTAGGGGACGAAGCGCAGGCGTTCCACATGCTGTTCGACCTTAACCAGAGGTATCAGATCCTTGGCCAGTGGGCCCGATTCAATGGAATGCGTCCGCTGGATGGAGTCTCTTACGATCCCCACTTTAAGGGTGTCTTCGACGAAAAGGGACGAATGACCATCGCGGTGTGGTTTAACAACGATACAGGCGACTCCTGGGAATGGGCCGACGACCCTTCTTATCCCGAGAAGTTCTCAGCGCTCGGAATTCGCATCGCGCTGAATCACATCGTGTACGCGATGACGCACTAGAATCGGCCGGCCAGCATCTGTTTGCGGCATGCGGGCGGGAAGCGCTCGATGGCGTAACGCAGCGCGGTCCGGGGCATCTGAGCGTGATGCCGCTTCAAAAACGCCACCAGAGCAGGCGCCGATTGTTTCCCGGCCTCGCGCAGCATCCAGCCTACGGCTTTGTGGATGAGGTCGTGTTCGTCGGGTAGCAGGATCCTGGCGATGGCGAAGGTGTCGTCGATTTCGCCTGCCCGAATCAGGGCTTGCGTGGAGACGATGGCGATGCGGCGTTCCCAGAGATTCCGCGACTTCGCGAGACGATACAGAATCTTGCGCGGGCGGGTTAGGAGATGCTGTCCCACGATGTAGGGAGCCGAGGTATCCACCAGGTCCCAGTTGTT
>DATIRX010000086.1:0-10296 GCA_035469225.1 Bryobacteraceae bacterium | reverse complement strand
CTACAAGTGGGCCGAGGTTCTGGACGCGGACGCGTTCACACGTTTTCGCAAGGAGGGCGTCTTCAGCGAGGTGGTCGGACGGGACTACCGCAACAAGATCCTGGCTCGCGGCGACAGCGAAGATCCGGCCGAGCTGTACCGTTCTTTCATGGGACGCGATCCGGATCCGCAGGCACTGCTGGAGCGGGCGGGATTAGTGGGATAGTATCTAAACATGCGACTTCATCGGTTCGTCCTATTCCTACTGCTGGCCGTTTCGGCCTTCGCGGCCGACATCGACGGCAAGTGGACCGGCACCATCGCTACTCCCAACGGTGACTTTCCCCAGACCTTCACATTCAAGGCCGACGGCGCGGCGCTCACGGGATCTCTGATGTTGATGCCGGGGATGGATATCCCGATCGCCAACGGAAAAATCGACGGCAATAACATTTCGTTCTCGGTCACGCTCGATTTCGGAATGCCGTTCACCCTCACTTATACCGGCGTGGTTTCGGGAAATGACTTGAAAGTCAAAGGCGACGCCGGCGGCATGCCGTTCGAATTCGCGCTGAAAAAGGCCAGCTAGCGGGGCTCCACAGGTACGCCAGGCATTACGAACAGCGAGAAGTGCGCCAGCATTCGCCCCATGAAGCTGTCGCGCTCCGACACGCTGACCCAGGCTACCTTTTGCGGATCGTTCTGATCTTCCAGGAAACCCACGCCGCCCCGCTTGAGCAAGCCGTCGCTCCAGGAGCTGATCACCTGGCCGTTCAGGTAGGTGACAAAATGATCGTCCTGCACGCTCATGCGGACGCGATAGTTGACGCCTCGCTCCAGGCTGACGGGCAGGGGCAGGCGTACCGCCGCGGCTTCGTGTCCGTCCACCATTGCGTACCGGATCAGCCCGGCATTGTGGAACGATCCGGGTTTAGCAATCACCAGCTTGGTGGCGTAATAGTTGTTCCCGTTGACCGCCCGGAATGCCCAGCTCAGGCTCTTGCCTTCCAGCTGGCCCTGGAATTCCATCTGGTAATTCTGCATCGACGACGACCGCTCCCACAAACGCAACGTCAGGGGGCGAGCCGGAGTCGTGCGAGAATCCCGAGCATCATCCACGTTACTGGCACCGCGGGAGCTAACCTCAACCCAGTCCGTGAAACCGGATCGGAATTCGTGATGCAGCGTGACCGGGGCCTGACTGCGGACCAGCTCTCCCACCGCGTCACCCGCGCGAGTAAACAGGCCGCGTTTGACCGCGGGATCCAGAGAGACTTGCGGAAAGGCTGCGCCGGGTCCGGGTCCGGGAAGCAGCAGTGCGGCTACCAGCAGGCCGCCCACCGTCAAGAAAGCGAAGATCGATGCGGTCTGACTGGCCGTGGGCTGTGAGCGCACCAGGCCTTTCTTCTTGTCTTTGGACCGGGCGATGCTCCAATGGTCCAGATCCTCTTCTTCCCGGAACGCCTGGGCGGACGCAAGTTTGGCTTCTTTGCGGTGGTTGGAGCAGCAGTATTGCTGATCCACCATCCGCCGGACGAACCCGATCTTTTTACCGCACAGGAAACACAGCATCCGGTTTTATGCCAATCTTGCTAGCCCGATTCTAACAGCTGGACCGCGATCTGAAGCAGTCCTAAGAGAAGAAAACCTAAGGGTCACCCGTACTATGGAGACCGGATCTAAGGTGTACTATTGAGGCCGTTGTACAACAGTGAGAGCGACCGTGACAGACCAGAACTTTAGCGATCCCTTCGGCCCGGAACCCGTACAGATTCCCATTACGGATGTGCTGGATCTGCATAGCGTTCCTCCGAAGGACATGCAGGGCGTGGTGGAGGAATATCTGGTGGAGGCCCATCGCCTGGGCCACAGAGCCTTGCGGATCATCCATGGCCGGGGCGTGGGTGTCCAAAGGGAAATGGTTCGAGACATCCTGACGCGGACGGCCTTCGTGGAATCCTTTGGCGATGCTCCCGCGGAAGCCGGCGGCTGGGGCGCTACATTGGTTACTCTGCGAAGGTGAGTCTGTTCAGCAAGGTTCTGGTGGCGAATCGCGGGGAGATCGCCGTACGTCTGGTGCGGGCGCTGCGCGAGCTGGGCATCGCCAGCGTGGCGGTTTACTCGGATGCGGATCGGGGATCGCTGGCGGTCCGGTTGGCCGACGAAGCGGCCTATCTGGGTCCTTCGCCATCCTCGGAGAGCTACCTGCGGATCGACCGCATCCTGGATGCGGCCAGGCAGCACGGCGCCGAAGCGATTCATCCCGGCTACGGATTCCTGAGCGAGAACGCTGAGTTCGCGGAAGCATGTGCGGCCGCAGGCCTGGTCTTCATCGGCCCGCCCGCCGATGCGATTCGCAAGCTGGGATCGAAGACTGCCGCGCGCCAGCTGGCCATCGCCGCCGGAGCACCCGTGGTTCCCGGCACCGAGCTGGCGCTGTCCGGGTGGGAACAAGCCCGCAGCGCCGGACATGCTCTGGGCTATCCGCTGCTGCTCAAGGCCGCGGCGGGCGGAGGCGGCAAGGGGATGCGGCGCGTGGATCGGGAATCCGATCTGGAAGCTGCTCTGCGCGATGCCGCCAGCGAAGCCGGGCGGGCTTTCGGCAACAGCGAGGTGTACGTCGAAAAGCTGGTGGAGGAGCCGCGCCACATCGAGATCCAGATCCTGGGCGATCATCACGGCCACTTGATTCATCTGGGCGAGCGCGAGTGCTCCATCCAGCGGCGGCATCAGAAGGTGATGGAGGAATGCCCCTCTCCCTTGATGGCATCCCATCCGGAACTTCGGGAAGAGATGGGGCGGGCTGCCGTCACCGTGGCGCGCGCTGCCGGCTATGCCAACGCCGGAACCGTCGAATTTCTGGTGGACCGCGACGCTCATTTCTATTTCTTGGAAGTCAACACGCGCCTGCAGGTGGAGCATCCGGTGACCGAACTGGTGACCGGACTCGACCTGGTGGAGTGGCAGCTGAAGATCGCGGCCGGCGAGCGATTGACGGTGAAACAAACCGATGTCGCGTGGCGTGGCTCCGCGATCGAGTGCCGTATCTATGCGGAAGATCCGGATCACGACTTCATGCCGTCGCCCGGCCGGATCCAGCGTCTGAGCGAGCCGTCGGGACCCGGTATCCGGCTGGACTCGGGCATTTTCGAGGGCTGGAACGTGCCGCTCGAATACGATCCGCTGCTGGCCAAACTCGCTGCGTGGGGTCCCACGCGGGAGGCGGCCATCGGAAAACTGGATCGGGGTCTTGCGGAATACGTGCTCACGGGCCTTCGCACCAACATTCCGTTCTTCCGCGAGATCCTGGCCGACGGCGCGTTTCGCGAAGGCAGGCTTTCGACATCCTTCCTGGATCGCTTTTTCGACAGGCGAAACCAGGCCGAAGCGACGCCGGAAGCAGAGGCCGCGGCGGCTCTGGTCCTGGCGCTTCAGCCGAATCGCCCAAGCCCTCCGCCTGATGAAACCAGTCCCTGGCTGCGGACCGGCCGCGCGGAGCTGCTGCGATGACGCGCCATGTGATCGCGAACGGCCGCTCGGGAACGATCGAGATCCAAGGCTCGCGGCTGCGGTATGAGCGCGAGGATGGCGCCGCGCTCGAAGGTGAGTTCTCGGTAGAGGGCACTTCCGTACTGTTGAACGGACGGAGTTATCGCGTGGACCGGGGACCTGGCACGGAAGTCTGGGTCAACGGGCGCAGACTTACGATGGAGGTCTTCGATCCGCGCGACCTGCGGCCTGGAAAGGGCGCATCGTCGAATCACGGGCGCCAGGAGATCGCGGCATCCATGCCCGGAAAGGTCATCCGCGTCCTGGTGGCGCCGGGTGACACGGTGGAAGAAGGACAAGGCCTCGTTGTGGTGGAAGCCATGAAGATGCAGAATGAAATGAAGTCGCCCAAGGCCGGGCAGGTCGCTGAAGTTCACGCGCGGCCGGACGCGACCGTGAGCGCGGGCGAAGTATTGGTAGTGGTTGAGTAAGGAGTTGGCATGGCAGCGAGTACGGCCGTATGTCCCATCTGCGGAGGAACCGGGTGGAAAATCATCGAGCGCGGGGGGCTCTCGGGAGCCGAGCCCTGTGCTTGCGCCGGAGAAGCTCGGGCCGAGGCGCTCAAGGACGCCTCCGGGATTCCACCCAACTACGCGCGGGCGTCGCTGGACAATTTCCAGATCCCGCAGGACAATCCCATCGCTCGAACGGGGCTGGGCACCGTACTCATGCAAGTCCGCAGCTTCGTGCGGGAGTTCCCTGCCCTGGAGCGTCCCGGTCTGCTGCTGGTGGGCGACACGGGTACCGGGAAAACTCATCTGGCCGTGGCCGCGCTGAAGGCGATCATCGACAAAGGACATCAGGGTCTGTTCTTTGACTATCAGAACCTGCTGGACCGGATTCGCTCCAGCTACGACAAGACGTCCGGATCGGCCGACCGCGAGGCGTACCGCACGGCCATGGACGTGGAGGTATTGCTGCTGGACGATCTGGGTTCGCACCGCGTCACCGAGTGGGTGGAGGATACGGTCACGTCGATTGTGACGTACCGCTGCAATCATCGCAAGCCGCTGATCGTCACAACGAACCTGAGTCCGGACGATAGCGGTCCGGTGGCATATACGACTCCCGGCGGCTCGGACGTACACCGGAAGACCCTGACCGAGGTGATCGGAGCCCGCGCACGATCCAGGCTGTTTGAGATGTGCCGGGTGGTTCGGATGCCGGCCGTGGAAGACTATCGCATGAAGCGGGCGAGGTAGACCTTAATAAACGTTTATCCGCGTTCCTGCCTCGTCCGATTACACTTAAACTATGCGGATCCTGGTAGTGGAAGACGAAAGCCGGATTGCCGACTTCCTTTCGCGCGGGCTGGTGAGCGCGGGATATGCGGTGGATGTGGCGGCGACCGGCGCCGCTGCAATCGACATGATCCACTCCACCGATTACGACCTCGTCATCCTCGACCTTGGTCTGCCGGACGTGGACGGCCTCACCGTGCTCCAGAAAATCCGCAACAGGAAAGTCAGCCCGCCGGTGCTGATCCTGAGCGCGCGCGACGCCGTGGACGATCGCGTCAAAGGGCTCGAAGGCGGAGCCGACGACTATCTGGTCAAGCCGTTTGCGTTCGTCGAACTGCTGGCGCGCGTCCGCGTGCTGCTGCGCCGCGGGCAGCCTACGCCAGAGAAGCTGCAGGTAGGCGACCTCTCGCTCGACTGCATCCGGCGCAAAGTTTCCCGCGACGGAGAAAACATCGAACTGGCGCCCAAGGAGTTCAGCATCCTGGAATACCTGATGCGCAACCGCGGCCGCCCGCTCAGCCGCACCATGATCGTGGAACACGTGTGGGACATGGATTACGACGGCCTGACCAATATCGTCGACGTCTACATCCGCCATCTGCGCAGCAAGATCGACGACAAATGGCCGCAGAAGATGATCCAGACGGTGCGCGGCATCGGGTACATGCTGGACACGCCGGATCGCGCGGCTGAAAAAGGCGGGTAGCGTGCGGACCCCGGTGAGTCTGCTGCGCGGGCTGCGGTTCCGGCTCACGCTCAGTTATCTGCTGCTGTTCAGCGCCCTGCTGGTTTTCATCGGCCTGGGTTTTCGCCAGCGCTTGAAAGCTCAGAACGAGGGGGACGTACAAGCGGTTCTGGATGAAGAATGGGGTACCGCCAAAGGCTACCTCCGAATCGAGAATGATGGGCCCGTCTGGACCGTGGACGTCCGCGATCCTGAGGACGCCCACATCAAGGACCGCCTGCAACAAGTCCTCCTGCTTACTGACGCCAATGGAAACAGACTGCTCGAATCGGAGACCTACGATTCGATCGGCGTGGAGCCGCTGAGCGAAATCCAGCGGATTATTTCGCTGAAGGAACCGGAAACCCAGGTACGATCCGACCCTTCCGGCACACCCTACATCATCAAACGCGGCTGGATGACCGATGAGCATGGCAATCGCTATTTTTTTGCCATCGGCCGGTCGCTTGCGGATAGCGTAAAAACGGTAAGCGTCTTCACGCGCGATTATTTCCTCTCGCTGCTGGCGATTATTCCGCTCACGGGCTTGCTCGGCTGGCTGCTGGCGGGCCGGGCGATTCGACCGGTGAACGACGTGGCGCACGCGGCGCAGAAAATCACCGGCTCGAACCTGTCGCTGAAAATTCCGGGGCGCGGCGCGGGAGACGAACTGGATCACCTGATCGAGAGCTTTAACCGCATGACGTCCCGGCTGCAGGATTCCTTCGAGCAGATCCGCCGGTTTTCCACCGACGTCTCGCACGAGCTGCGCACTCCTCTGACGGCCATCCGGGGGCAACTGGAAGTGGCTCTGTTCACGGCGCAAACGCCGGAGCAATACCGCGAGGCCATGGTGAACGCACTGGAGGATGTCGAGCAGCTCTCCAGCATCGTGCGCGCCCTGATGCTGCTTTCGCAAGCCGAGTCCGGCCAGCTGGTGCTGCAAAAGAAATCCCTGGACCTGGGAGAGGTGGCTGAAGACATCGTGGATCAGTTCCAGATTCCCGCCGAGGAGAAGCATGTGCGGCTGACGGCGCGGATCGAACCCGGCGTGGTAGTTCTGGCCGACCGCACCCAGGTGGAGCGTTTGATTTCGAATCTGCTTTCGAATGCCGTCAAGTACACGCCCGCCGGCGGGACGGTGCAAGTGCGCGTCAAGCGGGATGAACGCAAGGATTGGGGACGCATTGAAATCGAAGATACCGGCGTAGGCATTCCGGAAGAGAACCTGCCGCATATTTTCGACCGCTTTTATCGGGTGCGCAACGCCGAAACCAACCTGATTCAGGGTCTGGGGCTGGGATTGAGTTTCGTGGCCTGGATCGTGAAAGCGCACGGCGGGCTGATCGACGTCACCAGCACAGTGGGCTCCGGAACCAGGTTCACCATCCGCCTTCCGGCCGAAGCCGATGCGGGGAATTACATAAGCGAAGACCAGGCCGACCCGGTGGAGCAGCGGCGGTCCTAGATTTCTCGCTAAACTGGATTTCCATGCCTCTGGATATCGTTGAAAGCGTACGCGAGGAAATCACCATCCTGACGCTGAAGGGCCGGCTGACGCTGGGTGAGTCCAACCTGGTGCGCGAAAAGATTACCCAGCTAGCGGCGGCCGGGCGATTCAAGGTGGTGATCGATCTCTCTTCGGTGGAATACATCGACTCCACGGGCCTGGGCATTCTGGTCATCTGCTTCACGTCGCTCAAGAAGCAGGGCGGAGCGCTCAAGCTGGTGAATCCCAACAAGCGCAACGTCGAATTGCTGCTGCTGACCAAGCTGCACACGGTCTTCGAGGTATTCAACGAAGTTCAGGATGCGGTAAACAGCTTCTTCCCCGACCGCACGATTACGCATTTCGATATCCTGAGTTTCGTAAAAGGGCAGGAAGAAAGCTAGTCCCGCGCACAGAGGCGATAGATGCGCATGCCTCCGATGCGCCCGCCTCCAACCAGGCAGTATGGTTTGAGCCACGTGGCGAGATCGGCGTAGTGCTGGATGTCCAGTTGCGGGTTGTACGCACTGAGACCATCCACAATCAAAGAAGGTGAGCTGCGGATCAGCTCCTGCCGGTTCAAGCGGGCCCACTCCGGGTCCACACTGCGCGAATCAGTCAGGTGCCGGTCCGCCGGGACGCCGGTCAGCGGCTGCGATTCCCACATCCGCGAGGCGACCGGAAGGCGGGTGTACACCACCAGGTTGGGGCGGTAACCCCAGATGAAGAGCGTGTCTCCGTCTTTGGCCAGCGTCTCGATCCTGGCGGCAGCTTCGCGGCTCTCCTGATCCAGAGCCACATCGCGCCAGGCGTGCGGGCGACCGGCCAGGTCGTCGGCTGCGAGCAGGAAATAGCGCGGCCCGAACCGGACCACGGGGATGAGAGCGGCCACCATCAGCGCGGCCACCGCGATTCGCCGCAGCGTCATGCGTGTTTCCGCAGCCAGCAGGACGATGCCGCGTGACCCGGCGATCGCCAGAGGCGGGAGCATCTGGTTGAGGTAGTGCGGAGAAAATCGCCAGCCCACGCCGGCCGCGGCCAGCGAGATCGCGGCCCAGGCAAGTATTCGCCAGCGGAGAGCGGACTCCTTGGCACGAATCCAGTACCATGACGCGGCCATCACCAGCGCCGCATGAAATCCGAACCAGTTGCGTGCGCGGAGCAGGGCGCTCTCCACCGGCGAATCGCCGGGCGGCGCTCCGGCGTACAGGAGGCCCCAGCGCCAGACACTTTCCAGATAAGCGGCGAAGGCATGCTGCGAAACCAGCCAGGCGAGAAGCAGAGCGTTGGGCAGCAGAAATCCGGCCAGCAGCAGCGGCCATCCCGCGGGCATAAAGATCAGGCACACGGCCAGCACCAGCAGACCCTTGATGTTCAAGGCGAACGCCAGGCCCGCGGCCACGCCGGCCGCCAGAGGTTTTTTGCGCCACGCCAGAAACACCGCGAGCATATGCGGCAGGATCATCCAGGTGTCCGGCTCCAGCGGAATGGTCGCCGAGGGCAGATAGAAGACCAGGGAGAATGCCAGCAATCCTGCCGCGCAGAATCCTTCGCGGCGGCCCCACAATCGGGACGCGAAGTGAAAAGCGGCGGCGCACGGCGCGACCGCGACGAGGCCGCCCGCCACCCGCAGGGGCCAGCCCGGCCAGGCTCCGAAGAGCAGGCTCGCCAGGGCGCTCAAAGGAGGCTTGTCGTACCACAGGTCGCGGTACAGCATCTTGCCGTGCAGCATCTGAATGGCGGCCGCCAGATGATAGTCCTCATCGGCCCACAGAATGTTCACGTGGCACAGGCGCGAAAACAGCAGGATTCCGGTGAGTAAGACCCAAAACCATGTGGCGGGACGCGGCATGCCGGAGTTTCTATTGGAGCACAGAGGCCGGGCGCCATCGTGCGATACTTTACTATTAAGTCAAGAAGGAAATACATGGCGAAAATCTCTGAAGTCCTGGGTGGCGCGGCGGCGATCGCGAAGGGTATGTCGGTGACGTTCAAGGAGATGCTGAATCCCACGCTCACCGAGGATTATCCGGAAGCGCCGGCCAAATTCCAGGAGCGCTTTCGCGGCGTTCATGAGCTGCAGAGGGACGAAAACGGCCTGGAGAAATGCGTCGCCTGCTTCTTGTGCGCGGCGGCGTGTCCGGCTGACTGCATCTACATCGAAGCTGCCGAAAACACCGATACGCTGCGTATCAGCGGCGGCGAGCGCTACGCCAAGGTTTACAACATTGACTACAACCGCTGCATTTTCTGCGGCTACTGCGTCGAGGCCTGCCCTACCGACGCGATTACCCACGGCCACGGATTTGAGATCGCCAGCTACAACACATCCACGCTGATTTATCGCAAAGAGCAGATGCTGGTTCCGATACCCGCAGGCGCACATTTCCCGCTCAAAGCCGAGGCTCCTCACTCGGGCGACGGGCACTAGACCGGCTTCCGGTCCTGAGGCGCATCCAAGACGACCTATGCTCCTGCCGACAACCGCATCCACGGTTTGGATCCTCGCAATTGTTTCGCTGCTGTGCCTGGGTAGCTGGGCAGTTACGCTGAAGCTGGCCGGCAAATGGCGCTTTGAGTATTTCTATTTCGATTTCGTTCTGGGAATCCTGCTGAGCGCGGGGGCCGCGGCGTTCGTGCTGGGTTCCGCGCATCCGCAAGAACTGACCTTTCAGGACAATTTCACGCTGGCGGGCTATCGAAAAATCGCCTGGGCCCTGGGCAGCGGAGTGGTCATGAACCTGGGGACCCTGCTGCTGCTGGCCGCCATGACGGTCTCCGGCATGAGCGTGGCGTTCCCGATCGCGCTGGGAGTCGCCCTGGCGATCGGAACGGTCTGGGATTTCACCTCCGCCACGCAGACCAGCTGGGTTCTGATCGCGGGAGGAACCGGGTTGTTGCTGGCCGCCGTGGTGTGCATCGCGCTGGCGTACGCCTGGCGCTTAGCGGACCAGCGGCGGACCGCGCAAGCACCGCTGCGGCCCGATCCGCGAGTGAAATCGCCGCGCGCCCGACAGGCAGGAGCAGCGCTCGCCATCGCTCTGGCCGTGGCCGGTGGAATCGCGTTGAGCGTGTTTCCCCGGGTATTGTCCGAGGCGACCAGCGGGGAAAATGGCTTGGCTCCGTACGCCGCCGTCCTGTTGCTCGCCGTCAGTGCCTTGCTGTCGTCTCCCTTTTTCGTGCTCTTCTTCATCACGTTCCCGGTCGGGGGGACAGCGGGAAACGTCGGCAGTTACTTGAGCGGCACCGTTAAGCAGCATCTGCTGGGCGTCGCCGGTGGAGTTTTTTGGACGGCCGGCGTGCTGACCGGACTG